>NZ_JBSGIW010000051.1:0-56499 GCF_053605265.1 Streptomyces sp. NPDC003943
CCTGCGACCTCTGGGTTATGAGCCCAGCGAGCTACCGAGCTGCTCCACCCCGCGTCGGTAAACCAACAGTATCACGACGCGGGGTGAAGCCATGACGACGGTCAGCCGCCGGGGCTCGGTGACGGGCTCCCGGACGGCGCCGACGGCTTCGCCGACGGCGCCGCGGAGGGCGCCGTGGAGGGCGCCGGGGACGGGCTCTTGAGCTTCGCGCCCTCGTCGGCCGCCCGCTGGAGCGCTTCCTGCAGGGCCTGCTGCGACTTGCCGTAGGCGTCCCAGTCGCCCTTCTTGAGCGCCTCCTGGCCGTCGTCGTACGCCTTCTGCGCGTCCGCGATGGCCTGCTTCAGCGCGGCGTCGGTGGTCGTCGGCTTCGGCGGGGTGGTGGTGCCCGGCGGCGTGACCGGCGGCGGGGTGGTGCCCTCGACGCCGAACACCGCGTTCAGCGCCTCGGTCAGGGTGTCCTTGAAGACCGTGACGTCCTTGGTGGTGTCGCCCTTCGGCTGGTCCGCGTCCACGTACGACGCCGCGACCTTCTTCAGCAGCGGGTAGTGCGCGTTGCGGCCCTGCGCGTACACCGGCTCCACGTACAGGAAGCCGCCGTCCAGCGGGACGGTGAGCAGGTTGCCGTACTCGATGTCGGAGTCGGCGCCCTTCATGTCGCGGACGAAGGTCGCCACCTCCGGCAGACCGTTCAGCTTGTTCTGCACCTGCTCGGGCCCCGGCACGTCCTCGCCGACCCGGAGCAGCCTGATCCGGCCGTACTCCTTGCTGGTGGCGTCGGCGTCGATCGCCATGAAGCCGCCCAGGTTGGGCCGGCCGTTCGGCGTGAACGTCGTGGTCAGCGAGAAGCGCTCCGCCGGGTCGCCGGGCATCTTCATGCTCAGGTAGTACGGCGGGACCGCGTTGCCGTCCTTGTTGGTCGGGTCGTCCGGCACCTGCCAGGCGTCCGAGCCGCTGTAGAACTGCGCCGGGTCGGTCACGTGGTAGCGGGTCAGCAGCTCGCGCTGGACCTTGAACATGTCCTGCGGGTAGCGCAGGTGCGCGAGGAGGTCGGGCTTGATCTCCGAGCGCTCCTTGACCGTGCCGGGGAACGCCTTCATCCAGGTCTTGAGGACCGGGTCCTCGGTGTCCCACTGGTAGAGGTTCACCGTGCCGTCGTAGGCGTCGACGGTGGCCTTCACCGAGTTGCGGATGTAGTTGACCTGGTTCTGCTGGGCGACCACCGCGCGCTGCTGGTTGCCGACCGTCAGCGCGTCGGCCGTGGTCTCGCCGAGCGTCGTACGGGAGGCGTACGGGTAGCCGTTGGTGGTGGTGTAGGCGTCGACGATCCACTGGATGCGGCCGTCGACGACCGCCGGGTAGGCGTCGCCGTCGATGGTCAGCCAGGGCGCGACGGCCTCGACCCGCTCCTTGGGGGTGCGGTTGTAGAGGATCCGCGAACCGTCGCCGATGGCCCCCGAGTAGAGGATCTGCGGCTCGCTGAACGCGACCGCGTACGCGGCGCGGTTGAAGGCGCTGGAGAGGCTGACCCCGCTCTTGCCCTGGTAGCTGGTGGTCTTCTCGCCGTTCTCCTCGTAGTCGAGCTCCTTCTGGGGCCCGCCGACGATCGAGTACTGGTCGGTCTTCTCGCCGTAGTAGATGCGCTGCTGGTACGGGGGGAGCTGGCCGGTCGTCGGCAGCCCCGCCTCGGTGAAGACCGGCGAGCCGTTGGCGTCCGTCTGCGTGCCGGCCGCCAGGATGGCGCCGTAGCCGTGCGTGTAGGTGAAGTGGTCGTTGATCCAGTTCCGCTTCGGGATGCCCTTGATGTTGAGCTCACGCAGACCGATGACCGTGTCCTTGCCCTGATACCGGTCGACGTCGAGGGTGAGCGGGAACTGGTAGTACTTCCGCTTCTGCTCCAGCTGCTGGAACGTCGGCGAGACGATGTTCGGGTCGATCAGGCGGTAGGCGGCGGCCGTGTCGGCGTCGGCGCGCAGCTGGTTCTTGTCCTTGACCGTCGACTTGCCCGAGTACTCCTCCGGCTTGGTGGAGTCGATGGCGTACGCCTTGCGGGTCGCGTCGATGTTCTTCTGGATGTACGGCGCTTCCTTGGCCTGCTCGTTCGGCTGGACCTGGAACTTCTGCACGATGGCCGGGTAGAGGCCGCCGATCAGGATCGCCGAGAGCACCATCAGGCCGAAGCCGATCACCGGCAGCTGCCAGGTGCGCCGCCACAGCGTCGCGAAGAACAGCAGCGCGCAGATCACGGCGATGCAGAACAGGATCGTCTTCGCCGGCAGGAACGCGTTGGCGTCCACGTACCGCAGACCCGTCCAGTTGCCGGTCGCCTTGAAGTCGCTGGACTTCACCGCGAGCCCGTACCGGTCGAGCCAGTACGCCACGGCCTTGAGCGACACGAAGACGCCGAGCAGCACGGACAGGTGGCCGGTCGCGGCGGCGGTCGCGCGGGCGCCCGGGCTGGTGATGCGCAGCCCGCCGTACAGGTAGTGCGTGAGGGCGGCGGCGATCAGCGACAGGATCGTGGCGGCGAAGCCGAAGGCCAGCAGGAAGCGGTACCAGGGCAGGTCGAAGGCGTAGAACGACACGTCCAGATGGAACTGCGGGTCCTTCTCGCCGAACGAGACCCCGTTCACCCACATCAGCCAGGTGCGCCACTGGCCGGAGGCGGAGGCCCCGGCGATCAGGCCGACCAGGACGGTGATGCCGAGCAGCAGCCACTTCTTGAAGGGCGCGATGCCCATCCGGTACCGGTCGAGGCTCTGCTGCTCCGTGGACATCGCGCTGAGCGGCGGCCGCAGCCGGTACGCCAGCCAGATGTTCAGCCCCACGGCCAGCGCCATCAGCAGACCGAAGACCAGGAAGAGGCCGATCTTGGTCCACAGCGTCGTGGTGAACACCGACGAGTAGTGGACCGAGCGGAACCAGAGCCAGTCGGTCCAGAAGCCGGCGAACATCACGAACGCCATGCCGAGTACGGCCAGGACGCCCAGCGTCATCAGCAGCGTACGGGCGCGGCGGGACGGCCGGCCGACTCTCGTCCTCGGTCCGGAAGGACCTGTGCCGCCTCCGCGGTCCGGCATCTGGAAAGCCAACGTGCGCCCCTCGTGGTTGAAGCTGAGATGCGCCGGCAGGTCGGCCGGCACGTCCAATGGCGGGCTTCGCGATCGTGTGTCCGCGATCGTAGAGCCCACTGATGCAACTTACTGAGGGTTTACCTAGTTCCCGACTTCCGGTGAAGACGAGGCAGGATATTGCCCATGTCCAACTTTTCCCCCTCCGGTCCCCCGATGGCCGCGAACCCCCTCACCCGTGCCGTGCTCGAGATCGACGAGTACGCCTCGGGTCTCGGCTGGGACCGGCCGGCCCGGCTCTTCGCCCTCGTCAAGACCGCCGAGCTGCGCAAGACCGCGCCGTCCCTGGCCGGCCAGCTCGGCGGCACGGGCGACGCCGCCGGCGGCGGCTACACCCCGATCGAGCAGGACCAGCTGCCGGCCGGCAAGCCGCTGGACGAGTTCCTCGGCACCATCGCGTGGCCCAAGGCGGTGGCGGGCTGCGCGCTCACCGTGGAGCGGCTGATGCTGCCGCCGTCGGCGGAGGCGTCCGTGCCGAAGGGCCTGAACGACGCGGCGCTCGCCAAGTGGGTGGCCGGGCACCCGGACCGCCAGGAGGTCCGGATGACGGTCGCGGTGCTGCGGAACGGGAAGCGCGAGGCGGCGATCCGGCTGCGCGAGAAGGACTCGCCGAACGAGGTCCTCACGGGCCCGGACCTGGTGCCGGGGCTCGCGGACGCGCTGGCGGCGACGTTCGCGTCGTGAGCCGAGACGGGGCGCCGTAGGGCGCCCCGTCTCGCGTCAGCTCCTGGAGCAGCTGGGCAGGGACGCGGTGTCGCCCTTGCGCAGCTTCTCCAGGGACTTCGTCGCGTCGTCGATGGTGTTCACCTTGATCAGGGTGAGGCCGTCGGGGGTGTCGGCAGCGGCGGCCGCGCAGTTGTCGGCGGGGGTGAGGAAGTACCGGGCGCCGGCGTTGCGGGCGCCGACCAGCTTCATCTCGATGCCGCCGATCGGGCCGACCTTGCCGTCGTCGTCGATGGTGCCGGTGCCGGCGATGAACCTGCCGCCGGTGAGCGAGCCCGGGGTGAGCTTGTCGAGGATGCCGAGCGAGAACATCAGGCCGGCGCTGGGGCCGCCGACGTCGGCGAGCTTGATGTCGACGGTGAACGGGAAGACGTGGTCGGTGCCGGCCTGGATCCCGACGATGGCCCGGTCGCCCTCCTCCGACCTGGTCGTCGTGAGGACGACCTTCTCGGACACGGTGGCGTCCTTGTGGGCCTTCTCCGCGGCGGCGGCCGCCTTGGCCGGGACGATCGTGAAGGCCACCTGCTCGCCGGCCTTGTGCTTGGTGACGAGCTTGGCCACGTCGCCCGGCTGCTTGACGGCGATGCCGTCCACGGCCCTGATCACGTCGCCCGCGTGCAGCCGGCCCTCGGCGGGGGTGCCCTTGACGACGGTGGCCACGACGACCCGGGTGGTCACCGGGATGCCGAGCTCACGCAACGCGGAGACCTTGGCGCTCTCCTGTGACTGGCTGAACTCCTCGGCGTTCTCCTGGCTGGACTGCTCCTCGGTCTTGCCGTCCGGGTACAGCGTCTCGTGCGGGACGATCACGCTGTCGTGCGCCAGCCAGCCGTAGACGGCCTCGACCGCGTTCATCTTGTAGTCCGCGCTGGTGACCCGGACCGTCGTCATGTTGAGGTTGCCGCTGGTCGGGTACGTCTGGTGCCCCGAGATGCTCAGGACCGGCTCTCCGCGCGCCTCACCGAGGGTGTTCACCGTCGGGCCGGGGCTCATCTCCGAGTAGGGCACCGGAATGAGGACGCCGACACAGAGCAGCGTGATCAGGACCAGGGTGGAGGCGAGCATCGTCGCGGTGCGGCGTGGCATGGAACGACAGTACGGGACCGGCCTGTGAGTGCACCCGCGGGGCGGTCCGTACGAGGATCAGCCGACGGTCGTCGCGGGCGAGGTCTCGCGCTCCGCCCGCACGGAAGCGGAAGGCTCGGCGGATGCGGTGGGGTGGGCCCGCTCCATGGCGTCCCGGAACCGCGCGTAGCCCGCGAGCTCGGCGACGTCCCCGATGGTCTTGTTCCTCGATGCCCAGCTCGCCCATATCGCCGCGCCGACGACTGCGAAAACCGGAATCAGCAACCAGGCCAGCGCTGCCATCCCGACCTCCCATCCCCAAGGGTCCCCAGTGAGTTGATCAGCAGATTATTCATCCGCGTCATCAACGCTCACGCCTGGGGGCCGGTTACGCAAATCGGGGCGTTCGACTACGAGTCGTCGGCGTGGCGCCTTGCCACGCGGCGCGCGACGACCGCGACCTTCAGTAAGCCCCCACCCTCCCCCAGACTCGGGGTGGACGTCTCAGCAGGCTCCCACCCACTCCTCGGTGCCGTCCGAGAACTTCTGGTGCTTCCAGATCGGGACCTCGTGCTTGAGGTCGTCGATCAGCTTTCGGCAGGCCTCGAAGGCTTCGCCGCGGTGCGGGCAGGAGACCGCGACGACGACCGCGAGGTCACCCACATGGAGGTCACCCACCCGGTGCACGGCGGCCAGGGCCCGGACCGGGTAGTTCGCGACGACCTTCTCGGCGACGCGGCGCAGCTCCGCCTCGGCGGTGGGGTGGCAGGAGTAGCCGAGCGCGTCGACGTCCGCGCCGCCGTCGTGGTTGCGGACCGTGCCCACGAAGAGGGTGGTGCCGCCGGCCGCGTCGTCGCCGACCGCACGGAAGACCTCGTCGACCGAGAGCGGCGTGTCCCGGATCGCGAGGAGCTTGATCGGGTCCTCGGCGGCCTGCTCGCCGGGGTGGTCGATGGGCGCGTGGTTCTCTGCCATGGACCCATCGTGCCGCACGGCACCGACAGGCCGGAATAGAGATTTCGCCCGGCGAGACGGACCCTCCGTAGGAGGGTCCTACAGGCCGCGCCGCTTCCGCATCTGCCGGACCAGCGCCGCCGTGCCCAGCAGCGCCACCGTCGCACCGGCCGCGCCCGCCGCCGTGGCGTCCTTGCGGCCCAGGCGGCGGCCGGCGACCGTGTGCCGGCCCGCGGCCTCCTCCAGGAGCGCGGCGAGCACCTCCTCGTTGGTCCACTTCGGCCGCCAGCCCGCGTCGTGCAGGCGTCCGACGCTGACCACCCAGGGGTGCATCGTGTACGCGAGGTCGCCGGCCGGCGACGGGGTGAGCCCGATCCGGTGCAGCCGGGCCGCCGCGCCCAGGGCGACCGCCGAGGGCAGCTCCATGCGCCGGATGCCCGACAGCTCCTCGACCTCCTCCTGCTCCAGCCAGCCCTCGCAGCCGACCGCGAACTCCCCGTCGACCTTCTCCAGGGCCGCGTACTCCAGGGCGCTGACCAGGTCCTCGACGTGGCAGAACTGCCAGGTCGGGCGGGATCCGGCGACGACGAGCAGCCGCGGCGACTCGAAGTAGCGGGTCAGCGCCGTGTCCGTACCGCCGACCAGGACCGCGGGCCGGACCACGGTGACGTTGAGCCCGGGGTGGGCGCGCGGCGCCCGGCGGGCCAGGCGCTCGATCTCCAGGAGGTCGCCGACACCGGTGGCCTCGGCCGTGGCGCGGAGCTCGGCGTCCTCGGAGAGCGGGATGTCGTTGTCGGGCAGCGCCCCGTAGACCATCGCGGAGGTGCACAGCACCACCCGGTGCACGCCGGCCGCCGCGGCGGCCGTGAGCACGGTCTGGGTGCCGCGCACGTTGTACGCGGTGCGCGCGGCCGGGTCGGTCTCCAGGTCGAGGTCGACCGCGAGGTGCACGACGACGTCCGCGCCGCGCAGCTTCTCGGCGATCGCCGGGTCGCGCACGTCGAGGATGTGCCACTGCGCCTCCGACACCTCCCCGCGGCGCTCGTCGATCGCGATGACCTGCTTGACCTCCTCGGACTCGGCGAGTCGCCGGGTCAGCAGGTCGCCGATGCCGGACGCGGCACCGGTGACCGCGACGACGGGCCCGCGCGCGGCGGGACGGGTTGACGGGTTTCGCGCTGCGCGAACCTGAGGATCTGGGGAACTCACCGGGCGTCTCCAGCGGTTGTCTTCAGTACGTACCCGAATGACGCGTACGTACCAGGTGGCGTCCATCCTGCCCCAGGCCACGGCCCGGCGGAGCACCGAGCCCGGATCCGGTGCGGATGTCGGGGCGGTGCCCCGCCGGTCGGCCCGGCCTGACCGGCGGGCCACCGCCTACGCTGGTGGTGAGAGTCCGCCGTCGGCAGCAAGCCGGCGGCCCTACGAGCCGAGGAAACCTGTGAGCGACACCCCATTCGGATTCGGCCTTCCGCCGGAGGAGCCGGAGAACGGCGACGAGGGCAAGAAGAAGGACCCCGCCGGAGGTGGCCAGGGGTCCGGTGGCCAGGGCGGCAACCCGTTCGGGGCGAACCCGTTCGGTTTCGGCGGGATGCCGGGCATGGGCGGGCCGGGCGGCGCGGACAATCCGTTCGCCGCGATGTTCGGTTCGATGAACCCCCAGGACCTGGGCGCGGCCTTCCAGCAGCTGGGCCAGATGCTCAGCTACGAGGGCGGGCCGGTCAACTGGGACATGGCCAAGCAGATCGCGCGCCAGGTGGTGGCGCAGGGCACGTCCGACGGCACCAAGGACGCGAGCGTCGGCCCCGCCGAGAAGGCGGCGGTCGAGGAGGCGGTGCGCCTGGCCGACCTGTGGCTCGACCAGGTGACCTCGCTGCCCTCGGGCGCGAGCACGGCGGTGGCGTGGAGCCGCGCCGAGTGGGTCGAGGCGACCCTGCCCGCCTGGAAGCAGCTCGTGGACCCGGTCGCCGAGCGGGTCGGCGCGGCGATGGGCGAGGTGCTGCCCGAGGAGATGCAGGCCATGGCGGGCCCGCTGATCGGCATGATGCGCTCCATGGGCGGCGCCATGTTCGGCCAGCAGATCGGGCAGGCCGTGGGCGTGCTCGCGGGCGAGGTCGTCGGCTCGACGGACGTCGGCCTGCCGCTCGGCCCGGCCGGCAAGGCCGCGCTGCTGCCGCTGAACGTCGCGGCCTTCGGCAAGGACCTGAGTGTCCCCGCAGACGAGGTCCGGCTGTACCTGGCCCTGCGCGAGGCCGCCCACCAGCGTCTCTTCGCACACGTGCCATGGCTGCGCGCGCACCTCTTCGGCGCGGTCGAGGGCTACGCCCGGGGCATCAAGGTCGACACCTCCAAGCTGGAGGAGGCCGTGGGCCAGCTGGACCCGACGCACCCGGAGCAGCTGCAGGAGGCTCTCCAGCAGGGCATGTTCCAGCCGGAGGAGACCCCGGAGCAGAAGGCCGCCCTGGCCCGTCTCGAGACGGCGCTCGCGCTCGTCGAGGGCTGGGTGGACGCGGTGGTGCACGAGGCCGCCAAGGCCCGGCTGACCTCGGCCGACGCGCTGCGCGAGACGCTGCGCCGGCGCCGGGCGACCGGTGGCCCCGCGGAGCAGACCTTCGCCACCCTGATCGGCCTCCAGCTGCGTCCGCGACGGCTGCGGGACGCCTCGCGCCTGTGGGCCTCGCTCACCGACGCGCGTGGCGTGGACGGCCGCGACGGCCTGTGGGAGCACCCGGACATGCTGCCGACGGCGACGGACCTGGACGACCCGGACGGCTTCGTCCACCGCGAGCAGCTGGACTTCTCCGAGCTGGACAAGATGCTCGGCGAGGCGGCGGCCGGCGGCGGTTCCCAGGACGACGGCACGGACGAGGGCAAGGACGACACCCAGAAGTGAGTCTGTTCGACGACGCGGTCCTGGTGCTGAAGGAGTACGAGGACCAGCCGGAGCTTCGTGACGTCTATCTGGAGCACCTCGCGGCCCATCCGGACGGTATGTACAAGCCGTGCGGGGCCGGTCACCTCACCAGCAGCGCGCTGGTGATCGACCCCTCGCGCGGGCAGGTGCTCCTCACCCTGCACAAGAAGCTGAACATGTGGCTGCAGATGGGCGGCCACTGCGAGCCGGGCGACCCGACGGTCGAGGCGGCGGCGCTGCGCGAGGCGACGGAGGAGTCCGGCATCGCGGGCCTGACGCTGCTGCCGGGCGGCCCGGTGCGCCTCGACAGGCATCCGATCCCGGCGCCGTGTCACTGGCACCTGGACGTGCAGTACGCGGCGCTCGCTCCCGCCGGGGCGGCGGCGGCGATCAGCGACGAGTCGCTGGACCTGCGCTGGTTCGGGTACGACGAGGTGGCGGACGTCGCGGACACGTCGGTGGTGCGGCTGGTGGAGCGCACCCTGAAGCGCCTGTGACAGACGCGTAAGAACCGTAAGAGCCGTCAAAGGGGCGGTCGCCGTGGCGACCGCCCCTTACGCGTCCCTCCGCGTCAGCTCCAGACGTTGCCCTGGTTCTGGGCGTGCGCTCCGTGCTGGCCCATGCCGAACTGGGCGGCGATGCCCTGGCCGATCACCGCGTGCTGCGGCGGAAGCAGCTCGCTGGGCTGGACGAGCGCGAAGCCGGTGCCCATGAAGCTGAGCTCCCAGCCCTCGCCCGTGCTGCCGCGCCGCCGCCACACCCCGGAGGAGTGCGTCTGTGCCTGCATCTGCACGCGCAGCCCGGTGGACCAGGCGACGATCGCGTCGGCGTCGCAGTTCACGTACCGGTCCGGGGTGACCCGCATGAGCAGCGGCGCGCCCGAGGTCATGAGGGCGACCTTGCCCTGGCCGGTGATGTTCAGCTGGTACTTCCCCGAGCCGGAGATGCCGTACAGGCTGTCGACGGCGATGACCTCGTGGTGCAGCGAGGAGTCCATGGCCAGCACGTAGCTGCTGTCCACGGTCAGCCCCTCCTGCTCCACGTCCATCACGTGGACGTGCTGGGCGAGGTTGGCGAGGTAGACGGTGCCCTGCCCGTGGCAGCGCATGAGGTCGAGGCCCTCACCGGTGTGCGCGCGGGCACGCGCCTGGCTGTTGCTGCGGTACTCGGCGTCGAACTCGACGAGCCCCTGGTAGGCGACCATCGTGCCCTTGCGGGCGAGCACGTCGTCGTGGCCCTGCAGGGTGACGCGCAGCATCTGCTTGTTCTGCAGACTCCAGCGTTCCTGGGTCTGCTGGTCGTTGAAGGCGAAAAGCGGGCTCTGCATGATCTCTCTGACTCCCCCTTCAGCCCCGGACGCGGAGACGGTCGGTGCTGTCCTCGCTCGGCTGGACGACGACGATGCCCTGGCCGGAGAACGCCATCTGGAATGCCTCACCGCTGCCGCGGCCGATCAGCGACTGCGCCTTGAAGCTGCGCTTGCCCTTCACCTTGAGGTTCGGGGACCAGGCGACGAGCGCGTCCGGGTCGACGTACGTCTCGTCCTCCCCGCCGCCGCAGTCGACGACGATCGGCTTGCCCCGGGAGGTCAGCGCGACCCAGCCCTGTCCGGAGATGGTGGTGTTCCACAGCCCCTGTCCGGCGAACTTCGCCAGCCCCTTCACCCGCTCGACCCCCCAGTTCAGGTGGGCGTCGAAGGCGAGGAGATTGGTGGCGTTGACGGAGATGCCGTCGCCGTTGAGCTGGATGACGACGACGTTGGCCCCGTAGTCCGCGAGGTAGAGGAGGCCGTCGCCCGAGCACTTCATGAGGGGCGCGCCCTCGCCGGTGATCCAGTCACGGGCGATCTGGCGCACGGCCGGCGGGTTGGGCTCGTACTGGACGAAACCCTCGTAGGCGACCATCGACCCGACGCGCGCGAGGAGGTCGTGTCCCGTCTGGAGGGCGACCTTGAGCATGTGGTTGCCGTGGTTCTCCATGCGGGCGGTGACGGGTGCGGGGGCGTATCCCGCGATCGACTGGTTCATGACGGGCTCCCTCAGACCTCGTACGGCTGGACGACGATGAAGTTGCCGGGTGCGCCCCGGAACTGGAGGTTGACGCCTTCGCCGGTGTCGCCTGGGTAGGCGTTGCGGCGCATGCGCACCTGGCTGGAGACGACGACCTGGGAGGCCGCCGACCAGGCGACCACCGCGTTGGAGTCGGCGAACGTGGTCGGCGTGACGGGCAGGACCACGGGCACGCCGTGGGTCTTCACGACGACCGTGCCGACGCCCTGGAACTGCATGGTGAACAGGGCGCCGCCGGGAATGCCGTGTCCCTCGATGCGGCGGACCTCGTACTGCAACGACTCGTCGAAGGCGAGCACATTCTCGGCGGACACGCAGATGGCGTCGCCCTGGAGCTCGACCGGGTGCAGATGGGTGGACTGCTCGGCGAGGAACACCTGGCCGTGGCCGGTGCAGCGCATCAGCTGCATCTCCTGGCCGGTGGCGCCGCCGACGATGCGTCCGGCGAAGCCGGCGCCCTTGTAGCTGAAGTCGACCTTGCCCTGGTAGAGCACCATGCTGCCCTGCTTGGCGAGCACGGGCTGGCCGCCGACGCCGAGGTCGACGCGGACGAGCTTGGCGTTCTGCGGCGTCCACCGCTGCCCGTTCGGCGTCTCCTTGAACGTCTGGAGCGCGGCCGCGACGCCGGGAGCCTGGGGTGAGCCCTGAGGCACGCCGTAGGGCTGCTGGCCCGGGACCTGCCCGTACTGCGCGGGCTGCTGCCCGAACTGCGGCTGGCCGTACGGGGCCTGGGCGGGCTGGCCGTACGGAGCCGGGGCGGGCTGGCCGTACTGCGAGGGCTGCGGCGGCTGCCCGTACTGCGGGGGTGCCGGCGGCTGCTGTCCGTACGGGGCGGGCGGGGCCGGCGGCGCGGGAGCGGGCGGCGGGGTCGGGGCGTGCGGGGCCTGGGGCGTCAGGGGCCCGACCATGGTCGGCGCTGCGTGGACCGGCACCCCGGCGGGCGGGGTGCCGAACGACGGGGCGGGAGCCGGGGCAGGGGCCGGAGCCGGAGCGGGAGCGGGAGCGGGAGCCGGAGCGGGGGCCTGGGGTGCGGCGGGGGCGGCGAACGCGGGCGGCGCGGCGGCCTGGGCCGGCGGGGCGAAACCGGGGGCGGCGGCCGGGGGCTGCTGCTGCGGGGCCTGCTCCTCCTCGGCGACCTCGCCGCCGAAGTTCTTCAGCAGCGCTTCGAGGCCGCCGTCGAAGCCCTGGCCGACGGCGGCGAAACGCCACACGTCCTTCAGGTAGAAGTCGCCGAGCATGACCGCGCGTTCGGTGGAGAACTCCGCGCCCGTGAAGGCGTAGCGGGCGACCTCCTCGCCGCCCGCGACGATCCGGATCCAGCCGGGGCCGACCTGCGACATCTGCCCGGCGCCGTCGATGGTCGCGGTGAACGACAGCTTGTGGATGTGCGCCGGGACGCGGTCCAGGGTGACGCGGAAGGACTCGGTGTCACCGGCCTGCGCGCCGAGCAGCTGGATGGACTCCTCGGGCGACTTCGGCTGGTTGAAGAAGACGAAGTAGCGGTCGTCGGAGAGCCGCTCGTCGGCGTCGAGGCCGAAGCAGCTGATGTCGAAGGTCAGGCCGGGCGCCGCGATCTGCACGCCCACGTACAGATCGGTCCCCGCCGTGAGATCACTGATCTTGGCCTTGTGGCCGCGTTGGAATTCCCTGGCCATGTGTGACGACCGTCCCCCATCCCGAATGTACGAGTGCGTCGCGCCAGGCTAACGGCTGGTCGTGACATCGGGGCAGGCGCGTACCCGATCGGAACGAAACCGGCACCGGACCGACTCGCGAGCCGGCCCCGGGCAGGCGTCACTCCTCGCGCGCGTGCGGCAGCTGCGGGAGGCGGGCCGCGGCGGCCACGCCCTCCAGGTAGCCGCGGGCGCGCTCGGTGCGCGGGTACGCCTCGAGGAGCCGCCAGAACCGAGGCCCGTGACCGGGCACCAGGAGGTGGGCGAGCTCGTGGCACAGGACGTAGTCGACGACGTACTCGGGCATCCCCTGGAGCCGGTGGGAGAGCCGGATGCTGCCCTCGGCCGGAGTGCAGGAGCCCCAGCGGGTGTTCTGGTTGGTCACCCAGCGCACGGACGCGGGGCGGGCCCGGCCGCCGAAGTACTGCTCCGACAGGCGCTCGGCGCGCTCGGTCAGCTCCTGGTCGCCGAGGACGCGCCTGCTCTCCTGGGCGGCCAGCTTGTCCAGCATGACTGTGACCCAGCGGCGCTCCTCCGCCTCGGACATCCGGGCCGGGATGAGCACGACGGTCCGGTCGCCCTCGCGGTACGCGGAGACGGTCCTGCTCCGGCGGGAACTTCTGCGCACCTCGACCGCGCTCGTCCCCGAGCCGCGGGGCGGTCTGCTGGTCACGCTGGGCTTCGGGTCGGCCGGCACGGCCCCGACGTTACCCGCTGTGCGCGGCGGAAGTCCCGCACCCCCGCATTCGAATGATTAACGCCCGTGCCTGTGGACAACTCTCCGCACGGCCGGCGCGGCCGGGGCAACCTGATCGCGGGAACGACGAACGGAGATCGTTCACGTGGTTCAGGGGGTGGGTCGTGCATCCGATGGTGAAGCCGGCGCTGCGGCGCGCCTGGCGGAATCTGCAGTACGTGCAGTTCGGGGTGACGCCCGCGCACGCGGTGGTCCTCGGGCCGGTGGATCCGACGACGGGCAGCCTGATCGGGCTCTTCGACGGGACGCGCGGGCTGGAGCTCCTGGAGGCGGAGGCGAAGCGGCTCGGGTTGCGGGAGGGGCATCTGGAGGCGCTGCTCGGGCGGCTCGCGGCGGCCGGCCTGATCGCCGACGCGTCGGTACGGCCACCGGGCGGCGGGCCACCGGGCGCGCCGCCCGGGCGGGCGGAGCCGGAGCTCGACGCGGTGCGGGCGGACCTGGCCTCGCTCTCGGTGGTGCACCGGGCGCCGGACGGTGCGGCGCGGGCGCTGGCGGCGCGCCGGGCCCTGCGGGTGCAGGTGCGGGGCGCGGGGCGGGTGGGCGCGGCCGTGGCGGCGCTGCTGTCGGCGGCGGGCGTGGGCCGGGTGGAGGTCCTGGACTCCGGCACGGTCGCGCCGTGGGAGGTCTCGCCGGGTGGGCTGCCGGCCGATGCGGTCGGCGAGCGCCGGGTGTCGGCGGCGCGGCGGCTGGTGGGCCGGTGGCGCCCGGGCGGCCGGGCGCCGCGGAGCCCGGACGCCGGGGCGGAGCCGGGGCTCTCGCTCGTGGTGGTGACGCCCCGGGACGGGCTGGGCGCCTATGTGCCGGACCCGCTGCCGGCGGAGAGCTGGCTCGCCGCGGGCACTCCGCACCTCTACGCGGGGGTGCTCGAAGCGACCGGTGTGGTGGGGCCGTTGGTGCTGCCGGGCGGGACGGCCTGTGCGGGCTGCATACAGCGGGAGCAGGCCGACCGGGAGCCCGTGTGGCCGCGGCTTCCGGCCCAGTGGCGCTCGGGCGCGCCGCATCCGCTGCCCGCCTGTGACGTGTCGCTCGCGACGGCGGTCGCGGGGCTCGCGGCGGCGCACGCCCTGGCGTTCCTGGACGGCGATCTGCCGTCGAGCACCGGAGCCCGCTGGGAGGTGTCGCTGCCGCTGCTCGAGTGGCGCTCGGCGCCGGTCCGGCCGCACCCGGCGTGTCCGTGCGGGGCGCGGCTCGCCGCGCGGGGGGAGCATGCCTCGGCGGCCGTGGCGTCACGGAAGGGCAGGCAGGACACAATGGCGGGGTAACAAGCTTGTGCGGCACGGAATCTGGGACTTCACGGCACACGGGACCTGGAGGGCGAATGTCTGATCTTCCCCGGAAGGCGGTCACCCGGACCGCCAAGCTGGCCGCGTTGCCGTTGGGCTTCGCCGGGCGGGCCACCTGGGGCCTGGGCAAGCGGATCGGCGGGAAGTCCGCGGAGATAGTGGCGCGGGAGCTTCAGCAGCGGACGGCCGATCAGTTGTTCCGGACACTGGGCGAGTTGAAGGGCGGCGCCATGAAACTGGGTCAGGCCCTGTCCGTCTTCGAGTCGGCACTGCCCGAGGACGTCGCCGGCCCCTACCGGGCCGCGCTGACCAAGCTGCAGGAGGCGGCGCCGCCGCTGCCGGTGGCCACGGTGCACGGGGTGCTCGCGGAGCGGCTCGGCGAGGGGTGGCGGGAGCTGTTCCTGGAGTTCGAGGACAAGCCGGCGGCCGCGGCCTCGATCGGTCAGGTGCACCGGGCGGTGTGGCACGACGGCCGCGAGGTCGCGGTGAAGGTGCAGTACCCGGGGGCCGGGGCGGCGCTGCTCTCGGACCTGACGCAGCTCAGCCGTTTCGCGCGGCTGCTCGGCCCGCTGATCCCCGGCATGGATCTCAAGCCGCTGATCACGGAGCTGCGGGACCGGGTCGCGGAGGAGCTGGACTACGGCCTGGAGGCCGAGGCGCAGCGGCGACACGCGGAGGAGTTCGCGGGCGACCCGGACGTGGTGGTGCCGGCCGTGGTGCACCAGTCGGAGCAGGTACTGGTGACGGAGTGGCTGGACGGGGTGCCGCTGTCGGAGGTCATCGCGGACGGCACGCCGGAGCAGCGCGACCGGGCCGGGCAGCTGCTGGCCCGGTTCCTCTTCTCGGGTCCCGCGCGCACCGGGCTGCTGCACGCGGATCCGCATCCGGGGAACTTCCGGCTGCTGCCCGGCCGCGAGGACGGCGCGGGGGCCGACTCGTGGCGGCTGGGCGTGCTGGACTTCGGCACGGTGGACCGGCTGCCGGGCGGGCTGCCGGAGACGATCGGCAGCTGTCTGCGGATGACGCTGGCCGGCGAGGCGGAGACCGTGTACGAGCTGCTGTGCGCGGAGGGCTTCGTGAAGAAGTCCATCGCGCTGGACCCGGACGCGGTCCTGGAGTACCTGCTGCCGATCATCGAGCCGGCCGAGGTGGACGCGTTCGGTTTCACCCGCGGCTGGATGCGCGCCCAGGCGGCCCGGATCGCCGATCCCCGCTCCCCCGCCCATCAGTTGGGCAGGCAGTTGAACCTGCCGCCCTCGTATCTGCTGATACACCGTGTGACGTTGAGCACGATCGGGGTGCTGTGCCAGCTGGGCGCGACCGTGCGGCTGCGGGACGAGCTGGCCCGGTGGCTGCCCGGGTTCACGGAACCGGCGGAGGCAACGGAGTCCTGAAGCCGGCGCCCGGTCACCACCAGGAGGAGTCGAGGCGGCCCTCGATGGCCCTGATGTTGGCGCGGGCGCAGTCCTCGCAGAAGTAGCGGCGGCTGCCGTTCTCCACCGAACAGGTCCAGGTGACGGGGAGTTCCCGGGCGGTCTTGCCGCAGCGGGCGCAGACGTAGAGGGGCTCGGGGGCGGGGTCGTCGTTCACCTTGGTGACGATAACCCGGCGGGCAGCCGCGATCGGTGCAACGCACCGCGGGGGCCGGTCCGTTCGGACCGGCCCCCGCGGATCGGGTGCTGCCTGGCTCAGTGCATGACGGCCATGGCGAGCGCGCGGCGGGCGCGCAGCGACACGCGCTCGGCGCGGCGCTGCATCCGTCGGGCGGCGACCAGGCGCATGGCCTGGCGTTCCGCGTCGACTTCCCGCAGGCGCTCATGCATATGGGCACGGGCCAGGGCTTCTGGGATGAGTTGCATTTCACGGGTCCTGTTCTGACGCGAGCGCATCGCGCCGTTCATCGAAAGTTCTGGGGTCGCGGAGCCGACCGGCTCGGGGGCGGACGAGGTCATCGGGGCCTGCTTCTGGGGATCGTGCGTGTGGGGGCGGTCGATGGTTCCGATGGCGTTCATGCCGCGACCGGGTTCTTGCGCGGGCGGCCACGGGGCCGCTTGCGGGCTACGACCACGCCCTGGACGAAGAGCTCGCCACCCCAGACGCCCCAGGGCTCGCGACGCTCGATGGCGCCCGCGAGGCAGGCCTCCATGAGCGGGCAGGTCTTGCAGAGCGACTTGGCGTACTCGACGTCGGCCGGGGACTCGGCGAAGAAGACCTCGGGGTCGTACGAGCGACAGGGGACGGGTACGCCGAGGTTCTCGATGGCGTCGTCGAGCGCGGTGAGCGCGGTGAGGGGGGCGAGGGGGGTCAAGGCGGAGTCCTCCGTGAGGCCGGGCGGGGGGATCGTTTCGGAAGGCGGTACGGACGGGGCGTGCGCTTCGAGTTGCACGGGATCTGTTCCTCGTCTGGTCGTTCCGGCCTGTTGGGCCGGGGTTTCGGTGGTACCGGTCGCTGCTGGTCCCGAGGCCCCTTCGCTCCGTCGTCCCCGTTCGGGGACAAACAGAAGGGCCGCGGATCCCTGGTGGGGTTCCGCGGCCCTGAAGGCGCCGGCCTGATCGTCGATCAGGCTGGATCACTCCAGGGTTCGAGCCCACGGAAGGCCCACATCGTGTGGTGCTGCGTCGTCTGCTGCTGGATACCGGCACCGGTCGCGATGGCCGCAAAGCCATAGGCCGTGGCCTGGGCCTTGCCCACTACTCCTGCTTCCAGTGCCTTGGTCGGTCGCTCATTGCGCTCCGGGCGATCCATCAGCAGACCGGACATGCCAAGAGGCAGTCCGGCGCCGGACAGACCGGTGCCACGGAGGCTGGAGGACGCGAAGGCGGAGAGGCCGAGCGAGCATGCGGAGGCGACGACCGAGAGATCGGTCATTTTGGCGGTGCTGGTCTTGATGTTCTTGATGCTGATCACTGGAATCGCCTCCCTTCGGCGTCTCGGAGGGCTCGGGGTGAGCCGGACCCTCATGTTTATTTGGACAAGTACAGCACGAAGACAGGGCTTCCAAGAAGCCGCTGTTTCCGTGGTTAAGAACCTATGGGGCTTGACGGGGCGGGCGCAAACTATTTTTCCGACGAGTTTTCCTCAGACCTCGTCGTCACTTCCGCCAGGCTCTCCACCTGCGCAGATGGCGAGAACATCGGTCCCGAACCGGTCCAGCTTGCGGGCGCCCACGCCGGGGATCGCCGCGAGCTCGCCGCCGGAGCCCGGCAGCTGCTCGGCGATCGCCATCAGCGTCTTGTCGGTGAACACGCAATAGGCCGGCTGGCCGAGCGCGCGGGCCTGCTCCGCGCGCCACTCCCGCAGCCGCTCGTACAGCGCCTCGTCCATGTCCGAGGGGCAGTCCTCGCAGCGCATCAGCTTCATCTCGCCGGCCTCGGTGAGCGTGGCGCCGCAGACCCGGCAGAGCACCGGTCCGCGCCGCTTGCGCCGCGTGGAACCGCCGATGCCCCGCTCGACGCCTCCGCCGCCGCCCACCGCGCCGGCCGCGGCCGGCGAGCCCGAGCCGGGCCGCAGGCCCTTGAGGAAGCGGGTGGGGCGCCGGGAGGCGCGGCCGCCCGGGGAGCGGGACAGCGCCCACGACAGCGAGAGGTGGACCCGGGCCCGGGTGACGCCCACGTAGAGCAGCCGGCGCTCCTCCTCGATCTGCTCGTCGGTCTTGGCGTACGTGATCGGCATCATGCCCTCGGTGAGGCCGACCAGGAACACGGCGTCCCACTCCAGACCCTTGGCCGCGTGCAGCGAGGCGAGCGTGACGCCCTGGACGGTGGGGGCGTGCTGGGCGGCGGCCCGCTCGTCGAGCTCGGCGACCAGGTCGGAGAGGGTCGCGCCGGGCTTGGCCCGGGCGAAGTCCTCGGCGAGCCGGACCAGGGCGGCCAGCGACTCCCAGCGGTCCCGGACGGCACCGGAGCCGGCCGGCGGCTCGCTCGTCCAGCCCTTGGTGGAGAGCACGGCCCGCACCTGGGCGGGCAGGTCCTCGGCGTCGTCGAGCAGCGCGTCGTTCCCCCCGGCGCGGGCGGCGCCGCGCAGTGCGACGCCCGCCTCGCGCACCTCCTGGCGCTCGAAGAAGCGCTCGGCGCCGCGCAGCTGGTAGGGCACGCCGGCGTCGGCGAGCGCCTGCTCGTAGACCTCCGACTGGGCGTTGACCCGGTAGAGCACGGCGATCTCGCCGGCCGGGACGCCGGCGGCGATGAGGTCGCGGATCCGGCGGGCGGTGCCCTCGGCCTCGGCGGGCTCGTCCGCGTACTCCGTGTAGACCGGCTCGGGGCCAGGGTCGCGCTGGGAGACCAGCTCCAGGCGGTGCTCGGCGGCCCGGCCGCGGGCCTGGCTCAGCAGCCCATTGGCCAGGTGCACGACCTGCGGCGTGGAGCGGTAGTCCCGGATCAGCTTGACCACGGTCGCGTGCGGGTGGCGGGTGCGGAAGTTCAGCAGGTGGTCGGGGGTGGCGCCGGTGAAGGAGTAGATCGTCTGGCTCGCGTCGCCGACCACGCAGAGGTTGTCCCGGTCGCCGAGCCACAGGTCGAGGAGCCGCTGCTGGAGCGGCGAGACGTCCTGGTACTCGTCGACCACGAAGTGCTGGTACTGGCGGCGGATCTGGTCGGCGATGTCGTGCCGGTCCTGGAGGATGCCGACGGTGAGCAGCAGCACGTCCTCGAAGTCGATCACGTCGCGCTCGCGCTTCAGCTGTTCGTACATCGCGTAGATCTGTCCGATCTCCGCCGGGTCGCGCGGGGCGTCGCGCACCGACTTGGCGACGGCGGCCGGATAGTCGGCGGGGACGGTCTGGGTGACCTTGGCCCACTCGATCTCGCTGGTGACGTCCCGCAGCTCGTTGCGGTCGAGCCGGAACCGGCAGCGCGCGGCGGCCTCGGCGACCAGCTGGACCTTCCGCTCCAGGAGCCGGGGCAGCTCGCCACCGACGGCTTTCGGCCAGAAGTACTGGAGCTGGCGGAGCGCGGCCGAGTGGAACGTGCGGGCCTGCACCCCGCCCGCGCCGAGCTGCCGCAGCCGGCCGCGCATCTCGCCGGCGGCGCGGTTGGTGAACGTGACGGCCAGCACACTGGCGGGCGCGAGTATGCCTGCCCGAACGCCGTAGGCGATGCGGTGGGTGATGGCCCGCGTCTTGCCCGTGCCGGCTCCGGCGAGGACGCACACCGGGCCGCTCAGGGCCAGGGCGACCTCGCGCTGCTCCGGGTCGAGCCCGTCGAGCACCGCGTCGGCCGAGTCCGGGACCTGCGGGAAGAGAGTGGAGTGCGTTGCTGCTGTCACCCCGCCATGCTGCCAGGTCGGGCGGGGTCGGTGCGGCGCGTCGTCCACAGGCGTGAGGCGGTAGTCATACGAATCCGGGGTATCCGCGTTCCGGGAATGGCCGGGTGACGGCGTACGTTCTTCCTCTCGGCACCGACCCCGAGCAACCCCTACACGAGGAGCGCCAGGCCATGCAGGGCACTGTGACGATGTACAGCACGACGTGGTGCGGCTACTGCCGCCGGCTGAAGAGCCAGCTGGACCGCGAGGGCATCGCGTACACCGAGATCAACATCGAGCAGGACCCGGAGTCGGCGAAGTTCGTCGAGAGCGTCAACAACGGCAACCAGCTCGTCCCGACCGTGGTCGTGGTCCCGGCGTCCGGCGCCGAGCAGGTCGCCATGCCGAACCCGAGCCTGGCCCAGGTCAAGCAGGCCCTGGCCGTCTGACCGCCGCAGGCACCGGCGGCCGCCTGGCCGAAAACAGCCCCCTCCCGACATCCCGGGAGGGGGCTGTTCCGGTTCCGTTTCCAGGCTTCCGGTTCCGTTGCCCGGGTCTCGGTCGCCCGGGTCTCGGTCGCCCGGGTCTCAGTCGCCCGGCTTCGGCAGCGGCTTGCCGTACCAGAGCTCGATCAGCCGCGAGGCGATCGAGATCCCGTACGGCGGCAGCACCTCGCCCGACTCGAAGCACTCGGCCAGGTCCTCGCGGGAGAACCAGCGCGCCTCGTGGATCTCCTCGCCGTCCACGTTGATCTCCGAGGAGGTCGCCCGGGCCAGGAAGCCCAGCATCAGGCTGGACGGGAACGGCCACGGCTGGCTGGCCACGTACTCGACCTCGCCGACCGTGACGCCCGCCTCCTCGAAGACCTCGCGCGCCACGGACTGCTCGATGGACTCGCCCGGCTCGACGAAGCCCGCGAGCGTCGAGAAGCGGCCCTCCGGCCAGTGCACCTGGCGGCCCAGCAGCGCCCGGTCCTGGTCGTCGGTGACCAGCATGATCACGGCCGGGTCGGTGCGCGGGTAGTGCTCGGCGCCGCACACCGGGCAGCGCCGGATGTGCCCGGCGGCCGCGACCACCGTGCGCTCGCCGCAGCGCGAACAGAAGCGGTGCAGCCGCTGCCAGTTCTCCAGGGCCACCGCGTGCGTCATCAGACCGGCGTCCCGCGCCGACAGCAGCAGCCCCGCCTCGCGCAGCCCGGCCGGCCGCGCGGACTGGTCCATGCGGCCCGGCAGGCTGTCCTTCTGCAGCGCGAAGTACGAGACGCCGTCCTCGTCCGTGCCCAGGAAGTAGCGGTGCGTCTCGGTCAGCGGGGCCTCGAAGGCCGGGGTCATGACCAGCTCGGTCCGGCCGTCGGGCGTGTCGTCGATCAGCACCTGGCCGCCCGAGACCACGAAGACCCGGGTCGTCGGGTGGCTCCAGGCGGCCGCGAGCCACGCCTCGTCGAGGCGGTGGTGCGCGGCCCGGTCGATCCCGCTCGGTGCCGTGAGCGAGATCGGGCGGTCCGCGAACGCGTTGTTCAAGGTGCTCACAGGTGCTTCCAACTCCCCCGGATCGGTGTCAGTGAATGCGAAGCTCAGCGGACGGCGGAGGGCAGGTCGCCCCACAGGTGGGCGGTCGTCTCGACGCCCTTCATGAGGAGATCGAGCTCGATCTTCTCGTTGGGGGCGTGCCAGCCGTCCGAGGGGACCGAGATGCCCAGGAACAGCACCGGCGTGCCGAGTACCTCCTGGAGGTCGGCGGCCGGTCCCGAGCCGCCCTCGCGGGTGTAGCGGACCTTGGCGCCGTCGAAGGCGCGGCTCATCGCGCCGGCCACGGCCTTGAGGGCCGGGTGGTCGAGCGGGGTGAGGCAGGGCCGGGTCGGGGCGCCGAAGACGATCTCGTACCGGATGCCCGCCGGCACCAGACCGGCCAGCCACTCCCGTACGGCCGTCTCGATGCGTGCCGGGTCCTGGCCGGCGACGAGCCGGAACGACAGCTTCAGATGGGCGGAGGCGGGGACGATGGTCTTGCCGCCGGGGCCCTGGTAGCCGCCGCCGATGCCGTTGACCTCGGCCGTCGGGCGGGCCCAGACGCGCTCCAGGGTGGAGTAGCCGGCCTCGCCGAGGGTGCCGTGCGACTTGGCCGTGGACAGCCAGCCGGCCTCGTCGAAGGGCAGCTCCGCGACGAGCGCCCGCTCGGCCTCGGACAGCTCGGTGACGCCCTCGTAGAAGCCCGGGATCGCCACCCGCTCGTCGGCGTCGTGCAGCGCCGCGACGATCCGGCCGGCGACGGTCGCCGGGTTGGGCACCGCGCCGCCGAAGGAACCGGAGTGGATGTCCTGGTCGGGCCCGAACAGGTCGATCTCGCAGTCCGCGACCCCGCGCATGCCGGTGCACACGGTCGGCGTGGTCTCCGACCACATGCCGGTGTCCGAGACGATCACCAGATCGGCGGCGAGCCGGTCCGCGTGCTTCTCCACCAGGGCGCGGAAGTGCGGCGAACCCGACTCCTCCTCGCCCTCCACCAGCAGCTTGAGGTTGACCGCGGGCGCGGTGCGGCCGGTCGCGGCGAGGTGCGCGCGCACGCCGAGCGTGTGGAAGAAGACCTGGCCCTTGTCGTCGGCCGCGCCCCGCGCGTACATCCGGCCGTCGACCAGCGTCGGCTCGAACGGCTCCGTGTGCCAGCCGTCCTCGCGGGCGGCGGGCTGCACGTCGTGGTGCCCGTAGACCAGGACCGTCGGCGCGTCCGGCTCGCCGGACGGCCAGTCGGCGAAGACGGCCGGGGCGCCGTCCGTCTCCCACACCTCGACCGTCGTGAAGCCGGTGTCCGCCAGCTTGGCGGCGAGCCACCCGGCGCTGCGCCGCACGTCCCCGGCCCGCTCGGGCTGCGCCGACACGGACGGGATCCGCAGCCACTCCGCGAGGTCGTCGAGGAAGGCGGCGCGGTGCTGCTCGATGTACGTGCGCACGGCAGCGGTCTGTACGGCGTGGACGGCGTTGTCCGGGGTCTCGCTCATGCCACCGAGCCTATCCGGCGCCGAAAGCCGCTCCGTCCTCGGCCGGGGGGTCCGTGGGCCACGGAGGCTCCGGGGCCCGAGAGGAGTCCTGGGCCCACGAGGAGTCGGGAGCCCACGAGGGGTCCGGGGCCTCACCGTCGTCGGGCTCCCCGCGCAGGATCGCCTCCAGCTCCGCCCGGCCGGGCAGCCGCCGGGGCCGAACGACCTCTCCGGTCCGCACGTACACGAACGCGGCGGCCACCTCCTCCGGGTCCAGGCCGTGCTGCTCGGCCCAGGCGAGGCGGTAGATCGCCAGCTGGAGCGGGGCGGCGTTGCGCAGCCGGCTGGTCTTCCAGTCGACGATCTCGTACGTGCCGGTCTCCGCGTCCCGGTAGACGGCGTCGATCCGGCCCCGGACCACCCGGCCCGCGAGCGAGAGATGGACGGGTATCTCGACCTTGTACGGGACGCGGCGGGCGTACGGGGTGCGGTCGAACGCCTCCTTCAGCGCCTCCAGGTCCCGCTCGTCGAGGATCTCTGGCTCCCCCGCGAACTCCTCGCCGCCGGGCAGCTCGTCCGGGCCCAGCATCGGCAGCGGCAGCTCGTCGAACCGCGACTCCACCCACGCGTGGAACCGCGTGCCGCGCCGGGCCGCCGGCTGCGGCGGCTTGGGCATCGGCCGCGCCAGCTCCTTGGCGAAGCCGTCGGGGTCGGCGGCGAGCCGCAGCACCTGGGAGGCGGACAGGTACGCGGGCAGCAGGACGTCACGGGTGGTGGCGCGGGTGCGGTGGAGCTCGGCGGTGAGGGAGGTGAGATCGCGGTCCCAGGAGGCGATCGTTCTGGCGTCCTCGGGGGTGAGAGCCGGTTGCGCCTCCGCCCGGGGAGCCGGGACGTCCGCGTGGCGGCCCTCTTCGTCCCAGTCGAGCTCCTCGGGGAGCCAGAGGTCCTCGGGGTCGGGGTCCTGGGGAACGGGCACCGCCGTCGCGGGGGTACCCCCATCACCCTGCGGGACATTTGCCCACAAACGGTTCAGCACGGCCGCAGCCGCTTCCCGACGCCTCTCCAAGGACTCCTTGTCCAAGGGCAGCGGCCAGGTCTGGTCTCTCGTCTCCGCTGCCAGGACCGGGTTCGCCTCGCCCTCCTCCGGCTCGTCCGCCCATGCCTCGATCTCGCCGTGGCCGGCGGCGCAGTGGTCGTAGAGGGCCTGGAGGAAGTCCGACGGGCCGCGGGGCTTCTTCTGGGAGGGGCCCCACCAGTGTGCGGAGCCCAGGAGGAGGGAGCGGGGGCGGGTGAAGGTCACGTAGCCGAGGCGGAGCTCCTCGGTGTGCTGGTGGTCGCGGAGGTCCTCCTTGAAGGACTTCATGGCGGCCGGGGTCCATGCGTCGAGCGCGGGCAGGGTCGCCGCGTCGCCGCGCAGGGCGTGCGGGAGGACCTGGGGCTGGGCGGTCCAGGACTCGCGGGCGCGGGTGGACGGGAACTGGCCGGTGACCAGGCCGGGCACGGCGACGACGTCCCACTCCAGGCCCTTGGACTTGTGGGCGGTCATCACCTTGACGGTGTCCTCGCCGCCGGGGAGCGCGTTGTCCAGGCCCTTCTCGTACTGCGCGGCGGTGCGCAGGAAGCCGAGGAAGGCGAGCAGGGTGGCCTCGCCGTCGAGGGAGGCGAAGCCGGCGGCGATGTCGAGGAAGTTGCCGAGGGTCTCGCGGCGGCGGGCGGCGAGGGCGTGCGGGGAGGCCGACAGCTCGACCTCAAGT
The DNA here is from genome assembly GCF_053605265.1 of Streptomyces sp. NPDC003943. Lineage (NCBI taxonomy): Bacteria > Bacillati > Actinomycetota > Actinomycetes > Kitasatosporales > Streptomycetaceae > Streptomyces > Streptomyces sp. NPDC003943. Next base: position 24,536 of record NZ_JBSGIW010000051.1, read on the forward strand.
CCGGTGGCGGCGAGGACCCGGTGCAGCACGTCCATCAGCGGGTCGGCAAGCGAGGTGCGCAGCGAGCGCAGCTCGGCGGCGAGGCGGGCGAAGCGGACCCGGGCCTCGGCGGAGAACGGCAGGCCGTCGTCCTCGCCGCCGTCCGGTCCTCTCCCCGAGTCGAGGAAGGTGTCGAGCGCGTCGGCGAGGGAGACCACCTCGGCCGGGTCGACGCCCTCCACGGCGGCGGCGAGCCGCTGGTCGGCGTCGGCGGCCTCCTCCCCCGGCCGGTGCACCAGGAGCCGGGCGCGGCGGCCGAGGAGGGCGAGGTCGCGCGGGCCGATGCGCCAGCGGGGGCCGGTGAGCAGGCGGACGAGGGAGGCGTTGGCGCCCGGGTCCTGGAGGACCTCGCAGACGGCGACGAGGTCGGCGATCTCCGGCAGGTGCAGCAGGCCGGAGAGGCCGACGACCTCGACGGGGACGTCACGGGCGACGAGGGCGGCCTGGATCGCGGGGAAGTCGGTGGCCGTGCGGCACAGGACGGCGATCTCGCCCGGCGGGGTGCCGGTGCGGACCAGGTGGGCGAGGGAGTCGGCGAGCCAGTCGAGCTCCTCGGCGTGGGTGGGCAGGAGCGCGATCCGCACGCTGCCGTCGCGCTCGGCGCCGGGCGCGGGCCGCAGCGCCTCGACGCCCTCGTGCATGGCGCGCAGCGGGGCGGCGAGGCCGTTGGCGAGGTCGAGGAGGCGGCCGCCGCTGCGGCGGTTCTCGGAGAGCGCGAAGCGGGTGGCCGGGCGGCCGTCCTCGTACGGGAAGTGCTCGGGGAAGTCGTCCAGGTTGGCGACGGAGGCGCCGCGCCAGCCGTAGATGGCCTGGCAGGGGTCGCCGACGGCGGTGACGGCGTGCCCGGTGCCCTGCCCGAAGAGGCCGGACAGCAGCAGCCGCTGGGCGACGGAGGTGTCCTGGTACTCGTCGAGGAGCACGACCCGGAACTCGTCGCGGAGGATCGCGCCGACCTCGGGGCGGGTGGTGGCGAGCTCGGCGGACAGCGCGATCTGGTCGCCGAAGTCGAGCAGGTCACGGGAGCGCTTGGCGGCGCGGTAGCGCACGACGAGGTCGAGCAGCTCGCGGCGGGCGGCGCCGGCCTCAGGGAGTTTGCGCAGGTCGGCGTTGGTGAGCTTGGCGCCGGCGAGGTCGGCCAGCAGCTCGGTGTCGTACGCGAGGAGGCGCTCGGGCCGTACGAGGTGCTCGGCCAGCTCGGCGTCGAGGGCGAGGAGGTCGCCGACGAGGGTCGGGAAGGAGCGGGTGAGCGCGGGGTACGGGCCGGGGGCCTCGCGCAGGACGCGGGCGGCGAGCTGGTAGCGGGTGGCGTCGGCGAGGAGGCGGGAGGTGGGCTCCAGGCCGATGCGCAGACCGTGGTCGGTGAGGAGCTGGCCGGCGAAGGCGTGGTACGTGGAGATGCGCGGCTCGCCCGGCGGGTCGTCCGGGTGCGCCGGGTCGTACGCCGGGCCGGGGGCGGGATCCGGGTCGGTGACGCCGGCGCGGACGAGGGCGGTGCGCACGCGCTCGGCGAGCTCGCCGGCGGCCTTGTTGGTGAAGGTCAGGCCGAGGACCTGCTCGGGGGCGACCTGGCCCGTGCCGACCAGCCAGACCACCCGGGCGGCCATCACCGTCGTCTTGCCGGAACCGGCTCCGGCCACGATGACCTGCGGGGCGGGCGGCGCGGTGATGCAGGCCGTCTGCTCCGGGGTGAACGGGATGCCGAGCAGCTCCTTGAGCTGCTCGGGGTCGGTGATGCGTGCGGTCACTCGAAAAAGGCTAACGGGACCCGCTGACAGTCCCGTCCCGGCGGACGTCGGTCAGGCCGGGGTGCCCTGCTCCAGCTTGGACAGGTCGACGGTCTGGTCGGCGGGCGGGACGACGACCTTCACGGGCTTGTCGTAGTCGGAGAGGACCACGACGCCGGGCTCGGGGCCGCCCCGCTTGACCATCCTGAGGATGTACGGCTTTCCGCGCTCGGACACGGACACGGTGGTGGTGACGGTCTCGCCGGGGGTGGTGCCGGCCTTCCGCTTCACGAGGGTGGCGACCGGGGTGCCCTTGACCTGGGCGTCCGGGCCGCGGGTGAGTCCGGTGCGCTCGGCCTTGTTGCGGCCGAGGTCGGCGAGGAGGGCCTTGAGGTCGCAGACGCCGCTCAGGTTCTCGGTACCGGGCTGGCCCTCCGGGATCTTCAGCCAGCGGCCCTTGAGCAGCTCGATCGTGGCCTCGATCTGCGGTTCGGGCATCCCCTGGGAGGTCATGGAGGCGCGCCAGAACGCCTCGTCGCCCTTCATGTACGTGACGGTGCCGGTCTGCCGCAGCTCGGCGGCGCCGCCCTGGAGTTTGACCACGCCGGCGCACTGGTGGTGGTCGTTCACGGAGAAGTCGACGTCCAGCGGCTGTCCGCCGGAGACGACCCGGCCGGCGAGGCGGACCGAGGTCGCCGACTGGGTGGCGGTGATCGCCTTGTCGGCGATCTGGTCGGCGGTGAGGCCCTTGAAGGGGTCGGGCGGCGGCGGGGCCTGGGCGGCGGCCAGGGCTGCGGGCCCCGCGCCGGCGACCAGGGCGGCGCAGAGGGTGGTGGTGACGGCGGCGGCGCGGAGCCTGGGCAGCCTCGGCAGCTTGGTGTGGGACGCCATGCGAGCCTCCTCGCGGTTCTCCCGCCCCCCGGACGTGTCCCCGATCTTCCAGCGTGCCGGAGCGGGCGCGCACGCGCGACCGCTCGGCCCGCCGGGTCATCGGCGGTCGGTCGGCCTACTCGGTCGCTCGGCCGGCCCGATCAGTCGGCCGGCCCGGTCGGTCGGCGCTCGGCCCGCAAGGTCGCTCGGCCCGCAAGGTCGCTCAGCACGCAAGGTCGCTCAGCTCGCCGGAAGGCGGCCGGCCTCCGGGCTCAGAAGCCGGCGTCCAGGGACTGCAGGTCGACGACGTCGTGCTCGGCCGGCCGGCCTGCGTTGACCGCCTTGCCGTGGTCGCTGAAGGTGTACGTGGTGGTGGCGGCCGGGCTGGTGCCTTCGGTCCGGACGGACCTGAGGAGGTACGGCGCGCCTTCCTTCGCCACGTACAGCGTGAGCGTGCGGTTCTTGAGCACGATGGCCTTCTGGCCGTTCACACTGGCGTCGGCGACCCGGGTCAGGCCGGTGCGCGCGGAGCGGTCCTGGTCGACGCGGTCGCGCAGGGTGTCCAGGTCGCAGACGGTGTCGAGGTCGAGGTCCCGGGTGCGGTCGGCCTCGGCGACCTTCAGCCAGCGGCCCGGGAGGCTGAGGTAGCCGACCATGGCCTCGGTCTCCGCCGCGTCGGCCCCGTGCTTGCCGGCGGCGACGGCGGCCCGCCAGAAGGGCTCCTCGGCGCGCACGAACAGGGCGCCGTCCGTCGCGATCAGGTCGGCGGTGGTGCCCTGCCGGTCCATCGTGCCGGCGCAGACGCCGCGCTCGTCGGCGGCGACGTCGATCCGGAGCCCGTCCCGGAGGACGTCGTCGGGGCCGCCGATCACGTGCAGGCCGATGGCCTCCTTGGTGATCTGGACGGCCTGCTCGGCGATCGCGTCGGCGTCGCCGCCGGCGCGCGGGTCCGGGGCGGCGGCCGGGGCGTGGTGGCCCCGCGCCCCGGTGGCGGCGCCGGCGGCGCAGCCGGTCACCCCGACGGTGGCGGCGGTGGCGCAGACCAGTGCCGTGATCCAGGGCTTCCGGCTGGCGGCCATGCGTACTGCGGCCATGCGCACTCCCGTACTCCTCGCAGGCTTTCTTTACAGAAGGGTTAAGTCATATGCGACAGGAGGTGTACGAGGAAAGGGCGCGCGTCACTTCGAACGCCGGTCGAGGCGCGGGACGGGGCGCTAGTCGGGGCGCTAGTCGACGATGTGGCGGCCCTCCGGGCGGGCGCTGCAGGAGGCGCGGAAGGCGCAGGTGGTGCAGTGCTGGCCCGTGGTCGGGGTGAAGCGCTCGTCGAGGACGCGGCCGGCGGCGGTGGCGAGGAGGTCGCCGACCCACTCGCCGGACAGCGGCTCCTGGGCCTGGACCTTCGGGAGCGCGTCGCCGCCCTCCTTCTTGGGCGCGGCCTGGCGGAGGTGGACGAGTTCGGCGCCGCCGGGTTCGGGGGTGCGGCCGCCGAAGACCTCGTCGACGGCGCCCTCGCGGACGGCGAGCTGGTAGACGGCGAGCTGCGGGTGGCGGGCGACCTCGTCCTTGGTGGGCGCGGACTTTCCGGTCTTGAAGTCGACGACGTAGGCGCGGCCGTGCTCGTCGGTCTCGACGCGGTCCATGGAGCCGCGGATGCGGACCTGGTACGCGCCTGCCTCCAGGGTCACGTCGAAGTCGTGCTCGGTCGCGGCGGGCGTGCGGCCCGCGCCCCGGTTCAGGACGTGCCAGTGGAGGAAGCGTTCCAGGGCGATCCGGGCGTTCTCCTTCTCCTGCGCGGACTTCCAGGGCGCGTCGAAGGCGAGCGCGTCCCAGACGGAGTCCAGGCGGGCCATGAGGACGTCGAGGTCGGCGGGGGTACGGCCGGAGGCGACCTCGTCGGCGAGGACGTGGACGACGTTGCCGAAGCCCTGGGCGGCGGTGGCCGGGGCGTCCGCCTTGACCTCGCGGCCCAGGAACCACTGGAGCGCGCAGGTGTTGGCCAGCTGGTCGAGCGCGGAGCCGGACAGCGCGACCGGGCGGTCGCGATCCCGCAGCGGGGCCTCGCTGCGGGTCGGCTCGGCGAGTCCCCACCAGCGGTCCGGGTGGGCCGCGGGGACGAGCGGGTTGCCGTCCTCGTCCGCGAGCGCGGCGAGGGCGGCGAGCCGCTCGGCGGCGGCGGCGCGCAGCTCCGGCGAGGCGTCGGGGTCGACGGTGGTCGCGCGCAGTTCGGCGACGAGCGCGGAGACGGCGAGGGGGCGGCGGGGGCGGCCCGTGACCTCCTTCGGCTCGACGCCGAGTTCGGTGAGGAAGCGGGAGGGCTGGTCACCGTCCTCGGCGGGCGCCTTGACGGCGGTGACGACGAGACGCTCGCGGGCGCGGGTGGCCGCCACGTAGAACAGCCGGCGCTCCTCGGCGAGCAGCGCTCCGGGCGTCAGCGGCTCGGCGAGGCCGTCCCGCCCGATCCGGTCGGCCTCCAGGAGCGAGCCGCGGCGCCGCAGGTCGGGCCAGACGCCCTCCTGTACGCCCGCGACGACGACCAGGTCCCATTCCAGGCCCTTGGCCCGGTGCGCCGTCATCAGGCGTACGGCGTCGGGGCGGGTGTGGCGGCGGGTGAGCGTGTCCGCCGCGATGTCCTGGGCGTCGAGCTCCTCCAGGAAGTTGAGCGCGCCACGGCCGCCGACCCGGTCCTCGGCGCGGGCGGCCGTCTCGAACAGCGCGCACACGGCGTCGAGATCCCGGTCGGCGTTCCGGCCCGCCGGGCCGCCGCGCAACGAGGCCCGTTCGAGCCGCCCGGGCCACGGCGTGCCGTCCCACAGCAGCCACAACGCCTCCTCGGCGGTGCCGCCGCCTGCCAGCGTGTGCCGCGCGGCCCGCAGCAACTCGCCCAGCCGCCGTGCCCCGCGCGCGTACGCCTGGTCGTGCGCCACCAGCCGCTCCGGCTCGGCCAGCGCCCGCGCGAGCAGCACGTCCGACGGCGCCGGCACCTTGTTCCCCCCGGCCCGCTCCTCGTCCCGCAGCGCCCGTCCGAGGCGGCGCAGGTCGGCGGGGTCCATCCCGGCGAGGGGCGAGGCGAGCAGCGCGACGGCGGTCTCGGTGTCCAGCCAGACGGGCGCGGCGTCCCCGGCGCCTTCGGCGTCGTCACTCGCGCCGCGCGAGTCGCCGGCCGGAGCCACAGCGTCCTCCTGGCCGGAGCCCACGGCCCCGTCAGGCAAGTCCCCGGCGGCCGCGACGCCGCCGGACACGCCCCCCGCTTCCACGGTCGCCCGGCCCGCACCTTCGGCGTCGTCACTCGCGCCGCGCGAGTCGCGCGGGCCGTCGGCCGGGGCCCCAGCATGCTCCGGCGTGCCCGTGCCACCCGCCACCGCCCGCAGGGCGAGCAGCAGCGCCGCCACCGCGGGCTCGTGGCGCAGCGGGATGTCCGCCGCGTCCGTCTCCACCGGGACGCCTGCCGAGGTCAGGGCGCGGCGGAGGACGGGGAGGGGGGTGGCGGAGCGGGTGAGGACGGCCATGGTGTGCCAGGGGAGGCCGTCTTCGAGGTGGGCGCGGCGGAGGAGGTCGGCGATGTTGTCGGTCTCGGTGGACGGGGTCGGGTACGTGTAGACCTCGGCGCGGCCGCCCTCGCGGACCGGGGCGAGCGCACGGTGGGCGCGGACGCGGTCGGCGGGGAGGCGGGGCAGCGGCATGCGCGCGGTGAGGAGGCGGGTGGCGGCGAGCAGCTCCGCGCCGGAGCGGCGGGAGGTGCCGAGGACGCGGACGCCGCCGCCGAAGGTGGCGGGGAAGTCGAGGATGCCGTTGACGTCGGCGCCGCGGAACGCGTAGATCGACTGGTCGGGGTCGCCGAAGGCGACCACCGACCCCGCGGTCAGCCCGCGCAGCAGGCGGACCTGGGCCGGGTCGGTGTCCTGGTACTCGTCGACGAAGATCGCGTCGTACGCGGGCAGCGTCCCCGGTGCCGCCGACTCGGTGAGCCGTACGGCCCGCTGCACGAGCTCGGTGTAGTCGACGACGCCCTGCAGGTCCATGACGTCCAGGTACTCGGCGAGGAAGCCGGCCGCGGCGCGCCAGTCGGGCCGGCCGACCCGGCGGGCGAAGGCGTCGAGCGCGCCGGGCCCGAGGCCCAGCTCGCGGGAGCGGGCGATGACGGCGCGGACCTCGTCGGCGAAGCCGCGGGTGGTCAGGCAGGCGCGCAGTTCGTCGGGCCAGCCGACCTTGCCGAGTCCGGCCTTCTCCAGGTCGATCTGCCCGGCGAGCAGCTCGCGCACGGCCAGGTCCTGTTCGGGGCCGGAGAGCAGCCGCAGCGGTTCGGCGAAGAGGTCGGCGTCCTGGTGGGCGCGGACGAGGGCGTAGCAGTACGAGTGGAAGGTGGTGGCCTGCGGCGGGCGCCGGCCGCCGAGCCGGGCCGCCATCCGGTCGCGGAGCTCCACGGCGGCCTTGCGGCTGAAGGTGAGGACGAGCAGCCGCTCCGGGTCCGCGCCCCGCTCCATGCGCGCCGCGACCGCCTCGACCAGCGTCGTCGTCTTCCCGGTGCCGGGTCCGGCGAGGACCAGAAGCGGTCCTTCCGCGTGCTCAACCACCGCCCGCTGACCTGCGTCAAGCACAGGGGGCCGGGCCGGCGCCGGGACAGCCCGCACCAGCCGGTACGCACCGGGTCCCCGCGTCGACGCGAGGGTGGAGGAGGAAGTCACGTGGGTCGCCGGTCCTGCTGGGTCTGCGGAGTGGAGGTGCGCGGAAACGCGAACCTCGACGTTACGCGATTCCGCGCGCCCGGATCCCGTACCTCACCCCGCGCCTCACTCCGCGGCGGCGCCTCCGCCGTCCCACCGCGCCGCCCGCATGTCCAGCTTCACCGGGCCTCCCTTGGGCTCGCGCAGCGGCGTACCCTCGGCCCGGTAGTGACCGAGCGCACGTCGCTCGTGCCCGGGCAGCAGCGCGCCGTCCGACCGCACCACCCGCCACCACGGCACCGAGCCCCCGTACAGCGCCATGACCCGGCCGACCTGCCGCGGCCCGCCCTCGCCCAGCCACTCGGCGACGTCGCCGTAGGTCATCACCCGGCCGGGCGGGATCTCCTCGGCGACCTGAAGGACCCGTTCCGCATACTCGGGCAGCTCGGGCAGCTCCTGTGTCTCCATTCGGGTCATCCTGCCTCACCCCACCGACAACCCCCTGATGCCTCCGTTCGGCCCCGCTTCGTGCCACCATCGTGCGGGCGGTGACTGGTGATACGAGACCAAGAACAAGATCAAGAGCAAGAGACCACGCTAGAGACGACGGCCACGACGGCCACGGCACAGCATGCAGAGACGGACATGGTGATGACGCACGACAGCCCGCCCGAGCGCGGGCCCGAGCCCGAGCCCGCTCGGGAGCGTGCTCCTCAGCCTGATCCGGAACGGCAGCCCGGTCCGAAGCATCCGGAGCGTCCGGAACAGCCCGGACGGCCGGAACAGCCGGAACAGCCCGGACAGCCCGCGCCGTCGGAGCAGCCCGGACAGCCGGAACGGTCCGCGCCGACCCCGGACGGCGCCCCCGAGCGCGTGTCCGGCGACGAGCCGCTCCTCGCCGCCCGTGTGCACCGGCCGTCCGACCTGATGCGGCTGCTCGTCGGCGTCCTGGCCATCGCCCTCGTCCTCGCCATCGCCGCCTTCGCCCACGGCACCACCTCCGGCCTGGAGCAGGACATCAACAAGGGTGCCGGCGGCGCCCCCGACGTCTTCGTCAAGATCGCCGGCCTGGTGTCCTCGATCGCCGTCCTGTGCGTCCCGGTCGCCTTCGCGATCGAGCGCCTGGTCAAACGCGACGGACTGCGGATCGCCGACGGCGTCCTCGCCGCCGTCCTCGCGCACGGCGTGACCCTCGCCACGGACCTGTGGGTGGCGAACGCCGCGCCCGGCACCATCCAGGACGCGCTGACGCAGCCGCAGTCCGGCGGCGGGCTCACCGACCCCGTGCACAACTACCTCGCCCCGGTCATCGCGTACATGACCGCCGTCGGCATGGCCCGCAGACCGCGCTGGCGGGTGGCGCTGTGGGGCGTGCTGCTGCTCGACGCGTTCACGATGCTGGTGGCCGGCTACACCACCGCCTTCTCGATCATCCTGACCGTGCTGATCGGCTGGACGGTGGCGTACGGAACGCTGTACGCGGTCGGCTCGCCGAACGTCCGGCCGACCGGCCAGACACTCCTCGCCGGGCTCCGCCGGGTCGGCTTCCGGCCGGTGACGGCGCTGCGCGCCGAGGGCGTGCCGGACTCCGCCGACAAGGACCGGGACAAGGACAGCGGGGACCGGGGCCGCCGCTACATCGTGACCCTGGAGGACGGGCCGCCGCTCGACGTCACGGTCGTCGACCGCGAGCAGCAGGCGCACGGGTTCTTCTACCGGGCCTGGCGGCGCATCAGCCTGCGCACCATCACCACCCGCCGCTCGATCGTGTCCCTGCGCCAGGCCCTGGAGCAGGAGGCGCTGCTCGCGTACGCGGCGATCGCGGCGGGCGCGAACGCGCCGAAGCTGATCGCCACCTCCGAGCTCGGCCCGGACGCCGTGATGCTCGTGTACGAGCACCTGGGCGGCCGGACCCTGGACTCGCTCGACGACGAGGAGATCACCGACGACCTGGTGCGCAGCGCGTACCGGCAGGTCAAGGCGCTCCAGTCGCGCCGGATCGCGCACCGCAGGCTCGCCGGCGACGCGATTCTGGTGGATCGTTCCGGCAGGGTGATCCTCACGGACCTGCGGGGCGGCGAGATCGCGGCCGGTGATCTGGTCCTGCGGATGGACATCGCCCAGCTGCTCACCACGCTGGGACTGCGGGTCGGCGCCGAGCGGGCGGTCGCGGCGGCCGTCGAGGTGCTCGGCCCGGACGCGATCGCCGACTGTCTGCCGCTGCTCCAGCCGATCGCGCTCAGCCGGTCGACCCGCGCCGAGCTGCGCCGACTCGCCCGCGAGCGGTCCAAGCGGGAGCGCGAGGCGGTCCTCGCGGCCTCCGAGGCGGCCAAGCAGGCCCGGGCGGAGGCGCGGGCCCAGGCCAATCTGGAGACCGACCGGAAGGCGGCCCGGGCGGAGAAGCAGGCCGACAAGAAGGCCGAGAAGCGGGCGCTCGACACGGCCCTGGACGAGGCCCGCGAGGAGGACCTGCTCGCCCAGATCCGGCAGCAGGTGCTGCGGATCCGGCCGCAGGCGCCGGTGGAGCCGGTCCGGCTCGAACGCATCAAGCCGCGCACCCTCGTCTCGCTGATCGCGGGCGCGGTCGCCGCGTACTTCCTGCTCTCGCAGATCGCCCGTACCCCGATGTCGACGATCAGCCAGGCCGACTGGGGCTGGGTCGCGGCCGCCGTCGTCTTCTCGGCGCTCAGTTATGTGGCGGCGGCGATGGCGCTGCTCGGCTTCGTGCCGGAGCGGGTCGGCTTCTGGCGGACGGTGGCGGCGCAGGTCGCCGGCTCCTTCGTGAAGATCGTCGCTCCGGCGGCGGTCGGCGGTGTCGCCCTGAACACCCGCTTCCTCCAGCGCACCGGCGTACGCCCGGGGCTCGCGGTCGCCAGCGTCGGCGCCTCGCAGCTCTTCCAGCTCGGCGCGCACATCCTGCTCCTGCTGTCCTTCGGCTATCTGACCGGTACGGAGAAGTCGCAGTCGTTCACCCCGTCGAGGACGGTGATCGCCGGTCTGCTGACGGTGGCGGTGCTCGTGCTCGTCGTGACGGCCATCCCGTTCATGCGGAAGTTCGTGTCGACCCGGCTGCGGTCGCTCTTCGCGGGCGTCGTACCGCGCATGCTGGACGTGCTCCAGCGGCCGGTGAAGCTGGCCACGGGCATCGGCGGCATGCTGCTGCTCACCGCCTGCTTCGTCTTCTGCCTGGACGCCTCGATCCGCGCCTTCGGACACGGCGACACGACGCTCAGCTACGCGAGCGTGGCCGTCGTCTTCCTCGCCGGCAACGCGCTCGGCTCGGCGGCCCCGACGCCGGGCGGCGTCGGCGCGGTCGAGGGCGCGCTCACCTTCGGCCTGGTGGCGGTGGGCCTGCCGCTGGAGGTCGCCACGCCGGCGGTGCTGCTGTACCGCCTCCTGACGCTGTGGCTGCCGGTGCTGCCGGGCTGGCTGTGCTTCAACTGGCTGACCAAGCGCGAGGCGCTGTAGCGGCGCGGACACGGGGGAGGGCGGCGTCGTAGGCGCCGCCCTCCGCCGTATCCGGCCACCCCGGCCCTCCTCGGCCCTCCCCCGTCCGGCCACCCCGCCCCGCCACCGCCAGAACGCCACCCGCATGGCCCTCCTCCCGCGCGGCGCCCCGGCCGCCGACCCAGGATGGGGCCATGCCGATCTCCGCCGGCCGCCGCGCCGCTCTGCTCACCGCGACGCTCACCGCGACCGCCCTGCTGCTGACCGCCGGGTGTTCCGACGACGGGGGCGGGGCGGCGGCCCCCGCGACCAGCGGGCCCTCGGGGCTCGACCGGCTCGCGGCGCAGAAGCTCGAATGGGCGCCGTGCCTGCCGCCGAACGCGGCGGAGGGCGGCGGGCCCGCGCCGACGCCGCTGCCCGGCGGAACGCCCTGGGAGTGCAGTTTCCTCGCCGTGCCGCTCGACTACACCAAGCCCGACGGCGACACCGTCGACCTCGCCCTGATCCGCGCCAAGGCCCGCGACCAGGCGCACCGGATCGGCTCGCTGGTCTTCAACTTCGGCGGGCCGGGCGGCTCCGGCGTCACCGGCCTGCCCGGCTTCGCGAACGACTTCGAGTCGCTGCGCTCCCGCTACGACCTGGTCTCCTTCGACCCGCGCGGGGTCGGCCGGAGCAAGCCCGTGGAATGCCTCTCCGACAAGGAGCTGGACGTCTACTACTCCCTGGACTTCACACCGGACGACGCCGCCGAGGAGAAGACGCTCGCCGACGCGCAGAAGAAGTACGACGCCGGCTGCGAGAAGCAGTCCGGCGCCCAGCTGCCCTACGTCGGCACCGAGAACGCGGCTCGCGACATGGACCTGATGCGCCGGGTCCTCGGCGACGACAAGCTGTACTACTTCGGCATCTCGTACGGCACGGAACTCGGCGGCGTCTACGCCCACCTGTTCCCCAAGAACGTGGGCCGGGCCGTCTTCGACGCGGTCGTGGACCCGGCGGCGGGCGTGGAGCAGGGCGCGCTCGGGCAGGCGAGAGGCTTCCAGCTCGCGCTCGACAACTTCGCCAAGGACTGCGTGGCGCGCGCCGAGGAGTGCGTGCTGCCCGGCTCTTCGCCCGCCGAGATCGAGGGCTTCATCACGGATCTGCTGGCCTCGCTCGACAAGCACCCGATCGCGGGCATCGGCGACCGCAAACTGACGCAGACAGAGGCCACCAACGGCATCGCGCAGGCCCTCTACTCCAAGGAGTTCTGGCCGTATCTGGAGCAGGGGCTCGACGAGGCCGACGCGGGCAACGGCGCTCTGCTGCTCGCGCTGTCCGACTCGATGAACGGCCGTGACCAGAACGGCGTCTACAGCAACATCCAGGCCGCCAACGCCGCCATCAACTGCGTCGACTTCAAGGACCGCTTCACCTTCGACCAGGCCAGGGAGAGCCTGCCCGAGTTCCGCGCCGCCTCCCCCGTCTTCGGCGACTTCATGGGCTGGGGCCTCGCGAGCTGCAACCAGTGGCCCGTGCCGGGCACCTGGGACCACCCGGACGTCTCGGCCCCCGGCTCGGCCCCGATCCTGGTCATCGGCAACACCGGCGACCCGGCCACGCCGTACGAGGGCGCACGCTCGATGGTGGACGCGCTCGGCAAGGGCGTCGGCGTGGAGCTCACGTACAACGGCCAGGGCCACGGCGCGTACAGCAGCGGCAGCAAGTGCGTGAAGGCCGCTACCGACGCGTACCTGCTGACCGGGAAGGTGCCGGCGGCCGGCACCACCTGCGGCTAGCCACAGCCCGCCCGCGGGAGGCCGGACGCGGGAGGCCGGACGCGGGAGGCCGGACGCGGGAGGGCCCGGAATCCGTCGCACGGATCCGGGCCCTCCTGCGGAAAAGCACCTCAAGAAGGGGTCGGTCAGTAGACCGGCTTCTCCGGCTCGATCTGGTGGACCCAGCCGATGACGCCGCCGCCGACGTGCACCGCGTCCGCGAAGCCGGCGGACTTCAGCACGGCGAGGACTTCCGCACTGCGGACACCCGTCTTGCAATGCAGGACGATCCGCTTGTCCTGCGGCAGGTCCTGGAGGGCGTTGCCCATCAGGAACTCGTTCTTCGGGATCAGGCGGGCGCCCGGGATGGAGACGATCTCGTACTCGTTCGGCTCGCGGACGTCGATGATGTCGATCTTCTCGTCCGCGTCGATCCACTCCTTGAGCTGCTTCGGAGTGATCGTGGAGCCGAGCGCCGCCTCCTGGGCCTCCTCGGACACGACGCCGCAGAAGGCCTCGTAGTCGATGAGCTCGGTGACGGTCGGGTTGTCGCCGCAGACCGCGCAGTTGGGGTCCTTGCGGACCTTGACCTGGCGGTACTGCATCTCCAGGGCGTCGTAGATCATCAGGCGGCCGACCAGCGGGTCGCCGACGCCCGCGAGGACCTTGATGGCCTCGGTGACCTGGATGGAGCCGATGGACGCGCAGAGCACGCCCAGGACGCCGCCCTCGGCGCAGGAGGGGACCATGCCCGGCGGCGGGGGCTCCGGGTAGAGGCAGCGGTAGCACGGGCCGTACTCGGACCAGAAGACCGAGGCCTGGCCGTCGAAGCGGTAGATGGAGCCCCACACGTACGGCTTGTTGAGCAGCACGCACGCGTCGTTGACCAGGTAGCGGGTCGCGAAGTTGTCCGTGCCGTCGACGATCAGGTCGTACTGGCTGAAGATGTCCATCACGTTCTCGGCCTCGAGCCGCTCTTCGTGAAGGATCACGTTCACATACGGGTTGATGCCGAGCACGCTGTCGCGCGCCGACTCGGCCTTGGAGCGGCCGATGTCGGACTGGCTGTGGATGATCTGGCGCTGCAGGTTCGACTCGTCGACCTCGTCGAACTCCACGATGCCGAGCGTGCCCACGCCGGCCGCGGCCAGGTACATCAGGGCCGGGGAGCCGAGCCCGCCGGCGCCCACACAGAGCACCTTGGCGTTCTTCAGCCGCTTCTGCCCGTCCATCCCGACATCAGGGATGATCAGGTGGCGGGAGTACCTGCGGACCTCGTCAACGGTGAGCTCGGCAGCCGGCTCGACCAGGGGTGGCAGCGACACGGAGACCTCATCAATACAGCTGGTCGGGATGTCTTTACGACGGTTGTTCTCCCCATAACACTGCCATGGCCCTCCTCATTCCGAGACACCCCGTCCGATCCGCGAGACGATTTCGTCCCAGTAACCGGGCAGAGTATGGAATTGGTCGCTTTGTCCCGGGCGGGCCCGCCGATCGGTCATGAAGACCGTGGCCGCGCCCTGCCAGCGGGCGATTCGGAGGGCTTCGTCCAGATGCGTCCTGGGCACTCCGTGGACGAGATGGACGAACTTCGCGGCCGGATAGTCGGCCGTCCACTCGGCCACCTGCGACCAGCGGTAGTCGGCCCACGCGCCGGAGAAGGTGACGAGCTGGTCGGCGGTCTCCGCGTAGCCCGGGTACGGGTGGACGCCGTGCGACAGGACGAGGTGGACTCCGCCCCCGCCCCCACCGCCGGCCCCGCCCCCGCCCTCGCCTTCGTGCAGCGCCTCCAGGGTGCCGGCGATGCGCCGTACGCCCGGCAGGTCGGCCCGGTCGGCGGGACACCGGTCCAGGTAGTAGCCGTCGGCCCGGTACCAGTCGAGGTAGCGCTGGGCGTCCGAGACGACCTCGCCGAAGGGGCGCGAGCCGTGCGACAGGTCGATGTGCCCGAGCACCCGGACGCCCGCGTTCCGCAGCTTGCCCGCGGCCTCCAGGCAGTGCGGGTCGGGCCGGTCGCCCGGCCCGTCGGCCACGTTGAGGACGGCCCAGTGCACGGGGGTGCCGGGGCGGGTCAGCTCGGCCCACTCGACGGGGGCGAGCAGGGGGTGGGCGTAGCCGGGAACGCCCACCCCCATCTCGGTGACCGTCCCGGTGCCGGTGGCGGTCAGATGCGGCATGCCGCCTCCATCCAGATGTCGGCGAGGGACTCCTCCAGGTTGATCCGGGGCCGCCAGCCGAGCCGGTCGCGGGCGGTGCGCACGTCGGCCTGCTGCCAGGGGCCGCAGCCGTCCGGGTACGGGTAGGGGGCGGCGGCCAGCTGCTCGGCGATGGTGGCCTCGGTGCGCGGGGCGCCGATGACCGGGCGCGGCGGCGGCCCGTCGAGCTCGTGGAGCTGGCCGGCGTATCCGGCGACCCTGGCGAGGACGGCGGCGGCGTCGCGGAGCTTCACGGCCCGGCCGGTGCCGATGTTGACGACGCCCTGGGCGGCGGAGAGCGAGGCGGCGTGCACGGCCCGGGCCACGTCCCGGACGTCCACGAAGTCCCGCTGGACGCCGAGGCCGCTGAGCTTCAGCTCGCCGTCGCCCGCCTGCATGGCGCGCCGCATCGCCTCGGCGAGCCGGCCCAGCGGGGAGCCGGCCGGGGTGCCGGGGCCGACGGGCGAGAAGACCCGCAGCACGACGGCGTCGAGGCCGGAGCCGAGGACCAGCTCGGTCGCGGCGAGCTTGGACACGCCGTACGGGCCGCCGGGCCGCGGCACCGCGTCCTCGGCGGTGGACGAGCCCGGCTGGCTCGGCCCGTACTCGGAGGCGCAGCCGACCTGGACGAGCCGGGCGCCGCAGCCGCTGCGGCGCAGCGCCTCGCAGACGGTGGCGACGGCCACGGTGTTGTGCCGGGTGAGGTCGCGGGCGCCGCCGCGGGTGGCGCCGGCGCAGTTCACGACGACTCCGGGGTGGACGGCGTCGAAGAACCGGGTCAGCGCGCCGGGGCTGCCGGTGGCGAGGTCGAACCGGACGTCGGCGTCGTCGCCGCGGCCCAGCGCGGTGAGGTGGACGGCCGGGTCGGCGAGCAGGCGGTCGGCGACGAACCGGCCGATGAATCCGTTGGCTCCGAGCAGCAGCACCCTCATCGTGCGGCCCCTTCGTGCCGACCGGCCGTGGTGGGGAGGTGGTGCGTCATGTCTCTTTCGTCTCCTTGCGAGTGGCGAGGGATCGGGTACGGGGAGGGCACGCCCGCGGCGTCGGCTCCGCGGGTGCGCGGGGTGCACCGGTGGGGGGTCAAGGCGGGCAGGGTTCGTGGGGGGGGCGTACGGGTCAGGCGTGGGCCGAGGCGCGGGAGAGCGCGCCGGTGGCGTGGATCAGCAGGGCGAGGGCCGCCGTGCCGCAGAGCAGGGTGGGCGGGGCCGCCGGTCCCCAGAGGGCGACGACGGCGCGGACGGGGGTGCCGAGGAAGTCGCAGCCCGGGAGGCGGGCCGCGAGGACGCTCGCGAGGACGAGGGCCTCGGCGGACGCGGTGGTCATGAGGACGCTGTCGGCGGCCTCGGCGAAGCCGTGCACGGCGAGCAGCCGGGCGAGCAGCAGCAGCGTGCCGAGGGCGAGGGCGCCGGGGTGGAAGCCGGTGAGGACGAGCAGTCCGGTGAGGGCGGCGAGGTGGAGGGCGACGCTGCCGAGGAGCAGCGGTCTGGTGCCGGCGGCGAAGTCGGCGAGGCCGCGGCTGGCGGCGAGTCTTCGCCGGGCGCGGACGGCGAAGAGGTGGGCGCACCAGGCGGCGGGGGCGACGGAGAGGGCGAGGGCGAGCAGCGGGCCGGTGTCGAGGAGCCAGTTGGTGCCGGCCGGGCCGTCGAGCGGGGTGACGACGGTCGGGGCGTCGTCGGGTCCGCCGGTGAGCAGCTGGTCGAGGACGCCGTCGCCGGTGGCGGCGTACGCGAGGAGCCACAGGATCCACAGCGGGGTGGCGGGCACCGCGCGACCGCCGGCGCGCAGCGGCCCGTTGCGTACGGCGGCGAGCACGGCGGCGGCGAGGCCGAGCGCCCCGAGTACGCCGGCCGTGGTCCGCGCCGCCCCGGTGGTGAGGGCGAGCCCGGTGACGGCGAGGGCGGCGACGGCGCCGGGCGCGCAGGTGGTGAGCGCCCACCCGGTCCACGGGGTACGGGGCGGGGCGGCGGGCTCGGTACGGGTGCGGGGGTTCTCGCCGCGCGGCACGCGCGCGTACAGCTCTTCCGCGAGCGAGAAGACGTCCCGGTGCCGGAAGCGGGCGGCGGTCCGGTCGGTGACGCCGTGCGCTTCGAGTCCGGCGGCGATCTCCAGGGCGTCGACGGCCCGTTCGCACAGCTCGCGGTGGCGGTGCATCAGCGCCTTGACGGGGTCGGCGGGTCCGCGCCGGGCGCCCGTCCGTACGGACTGCGGTGCGGGCGGCGGGACGGCCTCCGGGGCGGACTCCGGCACGGACTCCGACACGGGCTGCGCCGGCGGCTGCTGCGCCGGCTGCTGAATCGCTTCGGCAAGGGCTTCCACGGCTGCCGGCGCCGGGGCGAGGGCGGCGGCCTTGAGCAGGGCCTCGGAGCGGGAGTCCCAGGGGCCGGGGCTGGTGGGAGCGGCGGGGCCGCGCATGGCTGTGCCTCCTTCAGGCATCGGGGTCTCCCGTTCCGGCCGCGGCGGTGACCGGCTGGTCCGCCCAGCTGCCCGGCACATGGGCCTCGGCGGGGTGGGCGAAGGGCACGCCGCGGCTGGTCCGGCGGCGGACCGGCGAGTGGGAGAGGAGTTCGAGGTAGATGCCGCGGAACGCCGCGAGGTTCTGTTCGACGGTGAACAGCTCCAGGGCCCGGGCGCGGGCGGCGGCGCCCAGGCGGTACCGCCGCTCGGGGTCGCGCAGCAGCGCGAGGCAGGCGTCGGCGAGTGCCTTGGGGTTGCGCGGCGGGACGACGAGTCCGGTGCCGCCGATGACCTCGACGACCGCGCCGACGTCGGTGGAGACGGTGGCGCGGGCGCAGAACATGGCCTCGACCAGGCCGACGGGGAAGCCCTCGACGACGCTGGAGAGGACGACGACGGCGCTGGCGGCGTACGCGTCCTCCAGGGTGGGGGCCTCGGGGCCGCCCAGCTCCTCGAAGGAGACCGGGTTCTCGCCGACCGCGTGCACGCCGCTCGCCTCGTCGGGGAAGAGCTGCTCGGCGAGGCCCCGGCAGTGCGCGAGGTACGCGGCCGCGCCCGGCTCCCGGACCGGCGCGGCGATGATCCGCAGCCGGGCGTCGGGCTGCTGCCGCCGCACCTCGGCGAAGGCGTGCAGCAGTGCGACGAGGTCCTTGGCGGGTTCGACCCGGCCGATCCAGGCGAGGGTCGCCGGGTCGCCGCTCTCCTCGTCCTCGCCGACCTCGGCGAAGCGGTCGGCGTCCATGCCGGGGTGGACGGTGCGCAGCCGGGCCCGGTCGGCGCCGCACTTCTCCTGCCAGCGGCGGGCGTGCGCGTTGCCGGGGGTGAGCAGCGCGGCCTGGCGGTAGACCTCGCCGGCGAGCCGGCCGTGGAAGGCGGCGAGCAGGGCGCGGACGGGGGTGGCGAGGGGGGCGCCGGTGGCGGCGAGGTAGTGGGCGCGGAGCTGGACGCCGTACTCGGTGACGAGCAACGGGGTGCCGAAGAAGCGTTTGGCCAGCAGGCCGGGGAGCGCGGCGGCGCCGGCGGAGGCGGCGTGGCAGAGGTCGACGAGCGCGAGGCCGCCGCCCCGCGCGCCGTCGGCGGCGTCCGCGCCGGGCTCCGTCTCGTCGTACCAGCCGAGCGAGAGCGGGCGCAGCGCGCGCTCCAGCTGTTCGGTGAAGGCGAGCTGGTCGGGCACGGTGGCGGCGGCGACGGCGCGGCGCGCGCCGGGTGCGCGGCAGGCGGACTCCAGGATCCGGACGGCGGACTCGGAGCGGAGCGCGGCGGGCAGTCCGCCGTGCTCGCGGGCGAGTTCGGCGAGCCCGTAGAGCCCGGCGGCGAACCGCTCGGCCCCGGCGCCCCCGGCCGCGGTCGCGCCGGCGCCGCTCTCCCCGTCCTCGGCGCAGATGCCGTGCGCGAGCTCCGCGAACGCGGCCTCGAAGCGCCGGCGCTCGCGCCGCCCGTATCCGGTACGGCGGGCGAAGGGCTCGCCGTCGTCACCGGCCTCTCCGAGCGCGGCGGTGTGCACCCCGCGCACGTTGGGCGGCAGGTGCGCGGGTCCGGCGGCGTCGGGTCGGGCGTCGCGGCCGAGTGCGTAGACGTCGAACTCGTGCGGCGCGAGTCCGCGGACGAGCCGGTCGCACCAGAGGCCGGACTCACCCGTGGCGTACGGATAGCCACTCTCCGTGAGCAGTCCGATCCGCATGAGCAACACCCCCGTTCTCCCGTGACGTCTGCCGTGACTGGTGTCCCGCGGCGGGAAGAACGTAAGCGGATATGACGGTGGCGCGACGGACGGTTGTCCATCGCGCCACCGGAAGGGGTGAATGCTCGTAACTTTCGCACCGCGGTCGCGTTTTGTCGCGCTACGAGATCGTCACATCACTGTCCGTGCGATCGCCTCAGGCGGCTGCGGGCGCCCGCTCCAGGGCCGGGACGGCGGCGAGGAGCTTGCGGGTGTACGGGTCCTGGGGCGCTCCGTACACCTCCTCGACGGTGCCCTGCTCGACGATCCGCCCGCCCCGCATCACGGCGACCCGGTCGCTGACCTGCCGCACCACCGCCAGGTCGTGGGCGATGAAGACGAGCCCGAGGCCGAGTTCGGCCTGGAGGTCGGCGAGCAGGGCGGTGACCTGGGCCTGGGTGGTGACGTCGAGCGCGGAGACGGGCTCGTCGCAGACGATCAGGCGCGGCCGGGCGGCGAGCGCGCGGGCGATGCCGACGCGCTGGCGCTGGCCGCCGCTGAACTCGTGCGGGTAGGCGTCGTACCGGTCGGGGTCGAGCCCCACCCGGTCGAGCAGCTCCCGCACCCGGTTCCGTACGAGCCGGTCGTCGCGCTCGCCCGCCGCGCGCAGCGGGTCGGCGACGGACTCGCCGACCGAGCGGCGCGGGTTGAGCGAGGAGACGGGGTCCTGGAACACCATCTGGAGCTCGCGCCGGTGCGGGCGCAGTTCCCGCTCCGACAGCCGGCCGATCTCCGTCCCGGCGTACCGAAGCCGGCCGTCACTCGGGTCGAGCAGGCGCACGAGCATCCGGCCGAGGGTGGTCTTGCCGCTGCCGGACTCGCCGACGACGCCCAGGGTCTCCCCGGCCCGTACGGTCAGCGACACGCCGTCGACGGCCGTGACCTTCGCCTTCCCGCGCCCGAACTCGCGCCGCAGCCCGACCGCTTCGAGCAGCGGCTCACCGGCGGGCGGCGCCGCCGGGGCGGGGCGCAGCGGCCCGTCGAGCCGGGGCACGGCGCTCAGCAGTTCGCGGGTGTACGGCTCCGAGGGTGCGGCGAGCACCCGCGCCGCGGGCCCGCGTTCGACCGCCCGCCCGCCGCGCATGACCAGGATGTCGTCGGCGCTTCCGGCGGCGACGCCGACGTCGTGGGTGACGAGCAGCAGGGCCATGCCGGTCTCCTGGCGCAGCTCGTGGAGCAGGTCGAGGATCTGGGCCTGGACGGTGACGTCGAGGGCGGTGGTCGGTTCGTCGGCGACGAGGAGCTGCGGCTCGCAGGCGAGCGCCATCGCGATGAGCGCGCGCTGGCGCATGCCGCCGCTGAACTCGTGCGGGCGGGAGCGGGCGCGGCGGGCGGCGTCGGGGATGCCGACGCGGTCGAGGACCTCGACGGCGCGGGCGCGGGCGGCCTTCTTGGATCCAAGATGGTGGATCCGATATACCTCCGCGATCTGGTCACCGATCGCGTAGTACGGGTCGAGGGCGGACAGCGGGTCCTGGAAGACCATCGCCGCCACGCCGCCGCGCAGCCTGCGCAGTTCGGCCGGGCCGGCCGAACCGACGTCGATGCCGCCCACCGTGACCCGGCCGCCGACGTGGGCGCCGGTGCCGTGGTGCAGGCCCAGGAGGGCGCCGGCCACGGTGGACTTGCCGCTGCCGGACTCGCCGACGAGGGCGAGGGCGCGGCCGGCGTCCAGGGTGAAGGAGAGGTCGTCGACGGCGGTGACGGAGTCGTCGAAGGCGACGGTGAGACCTTCGACGGTGACGACGGGGACGCTCACGCGAGGACCACCCTTCGGTCGGCGACGGCGTAGAGGAGGTCGGCGACGACGTTCGCGACGACCACGGCGACGCCCATGAGGAGCACGACGCCCACGACGACGGGCAGGTCGATCTGGCGGACGCCGTCGATGAGGGTCTTGCCGAGTCCGGGGATGCCGAAGAGGGACTCGGTGAGCACGGCGCCGCCGAACATCGAGCCGAGGTCGAGGGCGCTGAGCGCGATGACGGGCGGCACGGCCCCGCGCAGCGCGTGCCGGGTGACGACGCCCCGCTCCCCCACCCCGTAGGCGCGGAAGGTGCGGATGTGGTCCTCGGCGAGCGTCTCCAGGGTGGAACTCCGGGTCAGCCGGGCGTACTTGGCGGATTCGAAGAAGCCGAGGGTGAGCCAGGGAAGCAGCATGTTCCATGCCCACTGCTCGGGGTCCTCGCCGAGCGGCACGTACGTCGGGAAGGGCAGCCAGCGCAGATAGGCGCAGA
This sequence comes from Streptomyces sp. NPDC003943, assembly GCF_053605265.1. NCBI lineage: Bacteria > Bacillati > Actinomycetota > Actinomycetes > Kitasatosporales > Streptomycetaceae > Streptomyces > Streptomyces sp. NPDC003943. Next base: position 45,643 of record NZ_JBSGIW010000051.1, read on the forward strand.
CCGCCATGAGGAGGAGCAGTCCCAGGATGAAGACGGGCGTGCCGGTGCCGGCGAGGGTCAGCACGGTGAGGGCGCGCTCGGTGAGTCCGCCGCGCCGCAGCGCCGAGAGGAGTCCGGTGCCGACGCCGACGACGAGCCAGATCACCATGGCGCCGAGCGCGAGCGAGGCGGTGGCCGGCAGGCGCTCCAGGATGACGTCGGTGACCTGCTGGTCGGTCTGGTACGAGAGGCCGAGGCAGGGCGCGTCGCAGTGCAGCACGCCGGTGCCGCCGGAGTAGTCCCGGCCGGCCACGACGCCCTGGGCGAAGTGCAGGTACTGCGCGAACACGCTCTCGTTCAGGCCGAGTTGTTCACGCACCTGGGCGATCTGCTGTGGGTTGCAGCGCTCGCCGCAGGCGAGCCGGGCGGGGTCGCCGGGGGCGACGTAGAAGAGCGCGTAGACGAGGACGGAGAGCGCGAGCAGGACGAGGGCGGCGCCCGCGAGCCGCCGCAGGACATAGCGGGTCATGAGGTCTTCTCCTTGCCGGCCCGGCGCGGTGCCCGCACGCGGGCCGCCTCGCGCGGGTCCAGTGCGGCGCGCACGGCGTCGCCGAGGACGGTGCAGGCGAGCACGGTCGCGAAGAGCACTCCGGCCGGCAGCAGCACGTACGCCGGATCGGCCCGGAACCAGGTCTGCGCGGTGGACAGCATCTGCCCCCAGGACGGTGTGGGCGGGGTGACGCCCACCCCGAGGAAGGACAGCGACGCCTCGGTCACGATGTTGGAGGGCACGAGGACCGCCGCGTACGTGAGCACGGGCGCGGCGAGCGACGGCAGCAGTTCGCGCCGGGCGGTGCGCCAGCGCCCCGAGCCGGCCAGCCGGGCCGCGGAGACGAAGTCGAGGCTCTTCAGGGTGAGTGTCTGGGCGCGCACGATCCGGGAGGTGCCGGCCCAGCCGATCAGTCCGATGACCAGGATCAGCAGCAGCGGGCGCGGGAAGTCGCGGGGTACGACGGCGGTGAGCGCGATGGCGAGGACGAGGAACGGCAGGGCGACGAACACGTCGGTGATCCGGCCGATGACGGCGTCGGCCCGGCGTCCGCCGAGGCCGGCGGCGAGGCCGAGCGCCACACCGATGAGCACCTGCACGGCGGTGGCGCCGAGCGCGACGAGCAGCGAGACGCGGGCGCCGTAGAGGAGCCGGACGAACAGGTCGCGGCCGGTGCCGGGTTCGACGCCGAGCCAGTGCTCGGCGCTGATCCCGCCGAAGGAGCCGTACGGGACGCCGCCGCGGGCGGAGTCGACGAGGTCGTCGTGGTAGCTGTGCGGGTCCTGACCCGCGAGGGCGGCGAGCAGCGGCGCGAGCGCGGCGAGCAGGACGAGCAGGACGAGGACGGCGCCGGCGGTGAGGGCGGCGGGGCGGGTGCGCAGCCGCTGCCACACGCGCCGGGCGGCGCCCGTGGCGGCGGGATCGCCGCCCGCCACGGGTGCCGGGAGGTCGGTCAGCGCGGTCACTTGACGGCGACCTGCGAGACGTCGAGGACTCCGGTCCAGTCGCTGATGACGACGTTCTTGACGTCCTTGCCGACGAGCCGCTTGTAGACGGGGTGGAAGAGCGGCACGTCGAGCGCCTGCTCGCCGATCTTCTTGTCGAGGGCGCCCCAGCGGGCGGCGGCGGCCTTGAGGTCGGTGAGCTTGTTGATCTCGTCGATCTCGTGGTTGACGGCGGGGTCGTTCAGCTGGGCGTGGTTGTAGTTGGAGCCGTCGGTGACGATCTGCCGGCCGTCGAAGATGGGCGCGAGGAAGGGCCCGCCGGCGGGCCAGTCGGCGCCCCAGCGGGAGAGGAAGAAGCCGGGCGCGTCCTTGACGCTCCAGCGCTTCTCGTTGAAGGCGTTGGGCTCCTGGCCGTCGAGCCTGACGGTGATGCCGGCCTTGGCGAGCGCCTCCTGGACGGCGGTGGCGATCTCGGGGCTGGTGGTGCGGTTCTGGGCGGTGGAGTGCAGCAGGGTGACGGTCAGGCCGTTCGGGTAGCCGGCCTCCTTGAGCAGCTGCTTCGCCTTGGCCGGGTCGCCGGTCTTCCCGGCCGGGAAGTGGTCGTAGGGGGTGTGGCCGAAGGACTTCTGCTCGGGCAGGAAGGTGGTGGCGGCCTCGGCGAGCGCGGAGCCGCCGGCGGCGTTGACGACGCTGGTGCGGTTGACCGCGTAGGAGATCGCCTGGCGGACCTTGGGGTTGTCGAAGGGCTTCACCTTCGGGTTGAAGGCGATGTAGTTGGTGAAGCCGAAGTGGCCGGTGCCGACGCGGGCCGAGAGTTCCTTGTCGGAGCCGATCTGGGCGAGTTCGGCGGGGCCGAGGTTGGTGTCGGTGGTGACGGCGGCGGCGTCGGCGCCGGAGGAGGTGGCGAGCCGCTGGTTGATGACGGCCTCGTCCAGACCGGACCTGACGTCGATCCGGTCGGGGTACGCCTTGCGCTCCTCGTCGGTCTTCGGGTCCCAGTGCGGGTTGCGCTCCAGGACGAGGTGCTCACCGTCGTTTTCGTTCTTCACGACCTTGTACGGGCCGGAGGAGACCGGGTGCTCCTCGTACTTCGCGCCCTTGTCCTTGGCCTTGGGGACGGGCGCGAACTGCGTCTGGGTGGCGACGAACGGGAACTCGCCCTCGGGCTTGCGCAGTTTGAAGACGATGGTCTTCGCGTCGGGCGTGACGATCGACGGGAGGCCCTTCGGGTCCTTGTAGGGGCCCTGGTAGGTCTCGCCGCCGACCAGCCAGTCGCGCAGGTAGGGGGCGCCGCCGGAGAGTTCGGCGGCGAAGGAGCGCTCGATGCCGTACTTGATGTCGGCGCTGGTGATGGGCGTGCCGTCCTCGTACTTCAGCCCGTCCTTGAGGGTGTACGTCCACTCGGTGGCGTCCTTGTTCGGGCGGCCGGTGTCGGTGGCGAGGTCGGGAACGACCTGGGTGCCGGCGGCGCCCGCCTCGCGGTTGCGGGTGGTGAGCGTGCGGAAGACGAGGGACGGGATGTTGCCGCCGCCGGAGGTGTAGAGCCGGGCGGGGTCGAAGTCGCTCTGCGCCTCGCCGTTGAGGACGGTGAGGGTGCCGCCCTTCTTCGGGGCGCTGCCGGCGCCCTTGCCGGCGGATCCTCCGCCGGTGGCGTCCTGCGGTCCGGCGCAGGCGACGGCGCCCGAGGCCAGGACGAGACTGACGGCGGCGGCCGCCACGCGGCGCGAAATCACGGACGATGGACGCATCGGAGGAACCTCTCGGGGTGAACTGCGGGAAGGAGCAAGGGAGTTCCGCAGGCACGCCGAACCGGATCCGGCCCGGAGGAGGGGGAGGGGAGAGCGCGCCCGCGGGATGGGAACCCGGGCGCGGGAAACGCTGAAAACGGCTGCACTGGAAGTGCGAGTAAGCCGACGCGCGCGCTCGGGCGGGCGTCAGCGACAGAGGATGTCGGCGACCGCGTGGCCGGTCACGCCGAAGAGCGCCAGCTCAAGGGCGCGCTCGGTGTTGACGGCTCGGTTCGACATGCCGAGAAATATGGACGAACGCCTGAGCGATGTCAACGCGAAGGCCGGCGTCCATGAGACACCTGTCCCACGATATGGGCTCAGCGGAATCGCACCGGAATCCGCCTGGCCGTCAACTCTCCGGATGCACCCAGGGGTTGGGGCGGCACTTGATCCCGTCGATGTCCAGCGACTTCGTCTGCTGCTGCATCACCGGCGCGAGCGCGCCCGGCGTGCGGCAGCTCACATGGCTGTGCCCGAGCCGGTGCCCGACCTCGTGGTTGATGAGCATCTGGCGGTACGCGTGCATCGCGTGCGGGCCGAAGGTGACCGAGCCCTGCGCCCAGCGGAACGCGTTGATCATCACGCGCTGGGTGGAGGCCGAGTCGCAGGACACGTTGTCGACCGTCGTGTCGAGGCCGGACTTGGCGCACCAGGCGCCGGTGGTGCCCGGGCTGGCCAGCGTGATCACGAAGTCCGGGTCGCCGGTGGAGATCCGCTCGAAGGTCATCTCCCCCTTGCCGGCCCAGCTGCGCCGGTCGTTGAGGGTCTTCTGCACGGCCTGCGCGAACAGCGTCCCGTCGAGGCCGAGCCCCTTCTCGACGTCGACCCGGTAGCGGTATGTGCGCCCCTTGCCGGGCGCCTTGTCGAGACCGGGCACGGTCGCGAACTCCCCCGACCCCTTCAGATGCGGGTCGATCGGGAACTGGCGGGCCATCAGCTGCTCGTACGTCGGCGGCGCGGCCGGCTTCGACGGCGCGGCCCGGTCGTCGGAGCGCGAGGCGGGGCTCTCCGCGCCGATGCGGTCGGCGGAGTCGTCGGCGGCGTGCGTCGCGCGCGCGCCGTCGCCGTCGCTCTCGGCGACCTGGCCGGCGATGACGACCGCGAGGACGGTGGTGATGGCGGCCGCGGCGATCCCGGTGAGGGTACGGCCGAGGGCGGCGCCCGGCTTGGCCCGCTCCCGGGGCTCGGGGGCCGGCGCGGCCTGCTCCGGCGCGGGGGGCGTCTCCCGGCGCGGTGCCGGTATGAACGGGGCCGCGGGGCCGGCGGGTGAGGGCTTCGCGTACGGGTAGCGGGCCGCCGGGGCCGCCGCCTCGGGGTGGGCCGGGTGCCCGCCGCGCACGAAGGGCCGGCCGGAGGTCTCGTAGGCCCCAGCGTGGCGCGGGGTCCCGTGCGCCGGGGTGCCGTGTGCGGGGGTGCCGTACACCGGCGTGCCGTGCGCGGGCGTGCCGTACATCGGCGTGCCCTGACCCGGCGTCTCGTACGGGCTCCGGCCCGGCATCTCGTACGTGCCGTCGTACGGGCGCGGGGGCTGCGGTGCCGCCGGGGGCTGTTGCCCGCCGGTCCGCCTGCGTCGCCCCGTCCCCGGCCCCGGCCCTGTGGCCTCCCGCTGCCCGGTGTCGTCCACCGGGGCGGCGGGGCCCTTGCGACTATGTCGTCCCACGGTCCGGCTCAGCTCCCGCCCTCGGCCGCCACCGGCCGCGCGTCGGCGGCTCCGGTGATCAGCTCCCGTACCGCCGCGGCGACGGTCTCCGGATACTCCATCATCGCCACGTGCCCGGCCTCCGGGAGCGTGAGCAGTGTCGAACGGCGGAAGGCGGCGGCCGCCCTGCGCGCCATCCGGTAGCCGACGAGCCGGTCCCGGCCGCCGTACACGAGCAGCGTCGGCGCGAGCACCCGCTCCGCCTGCCGCCACAGTCCGTGCTGGCCGCCGAGCGTGTACGCGTCGACGATGCCGCGCGAGGAGCGGGCCATGGCGTCCCAGAAGTACGGCAGCTCCAGGCGCCGCTCCATCTCCTCGACGGCATGCCGCAGGCCCTCTTCGGAGACCCGGCCGGGGTCGCCGTAACAGAGGGAGAGCACGCCCTTGACCCGCTGCTCCGCCGTCCAGTCCTTCGTCAGCCGCGCGAACAGCGACGCGATGCCGGGCGCCGCGAGCAGCGCGGTCGGCCAGGCGCTGCGCTGGACGCGCAGCTCGGGCAGGGCCGGGGAGATCAGCGTGAGGGTGCGGACCAGGTCGGGGCGCACGGCGGCGACCCGGGTGGCGACCGCGCCGCCCATGGAGTTGCCGATCAGGTGCACCGGGCCGCGGCCGGCGGCGTCGAGCAGCCGGATGACCGCGCGGGCGTGACCGGTCACGGAGTAGTTGCCGTCGTCCGGCGGCGGCGAGTCGCCGAAGCCGGGCAGGTCGACCGCCTCGCCGTCGACGAGGTCGGCGAGCAGCGGCATCAGGTCCGACCAGTTCTGGGAGGAGCCACCGAGCCCGTGCACGTACAGCGCGGGCGGCAGACCGGTGCGGTGGGCGGGCCGCGCGCGAACGGTGAGGGTGAGTCCGGGCAGCGCGACGGACCGCAGCTCCTCGCCGTCGGCGACCCGCACGGTGCGCGGCGGCCGGGTCGCGGGCGAGGCGGCGGTCCGGGTTTCCGGCAGCTCGGTCGAGGACATGGCAGCGATATTACGAGACGATCACGCCCGGGCGTGTGTGGGTGGCGTCACAGGAGTGTGGGTGGCGTCACAGGAACGGACGCGGCGCCCGGTCGAAGGAGGTCTCGGCCGCTCGCGGAATCGGACGCGGCGCCGGGGTCCGGGCTCGCGCGGGCACGGCGGCTCGCACGATCGGGCGCAGGACGACGCCGTACGGGTGCCGGATCGGGTGCGGTGCACCGGAGGAACTCCTACGCTCGGAGTGAGGGCCGGCACGGCCCTCGGACAGCGCCCGCGGACCCGCCCGCCGGAAGGGACGGACAGACCCGCTCGCCGGAAGGAACCGCATGACTGTCGACCCGAACGAGCCGGACACATTCACCGAGGAAGAGGACGTCGTGCTCGACCAGGAGATCCCGGAGGCCGACGCGGCCGAGCAGCACACCGAACTGCAGCAGCACGAGGACGAGCCCCTCAACCACATCAAGCACGACGCCGCGAACGACGCGGACGCCATCGAGCAGGCGCGGGTCGTCACGCTCGACGAGGACGACTACCGCTGAGTAGCCACATGGTCCTTCATTGATTTGTTCGGTTTACCGTCCAACTACTTGGCCGTCGCCTCTCGCCCCAGGCGTCCGGTCCGTGAAATTCTGCGTTCGCACCGCGCACAGCCGGGTTACCCAAAAGTACGATGGCGGCGCGACGTCACAGCGCGCATGGATCGAACTTTGGGAGGCGGCGTGAGCGCCATCGAGCAGACAGAGGCAGCACGCCCTCGGGGCACGCGCCTGCCGCGCCGTGCCCGACGGAACCAGCTCCTCGGCGCGGCCCAGGAGGTGTTCGTCGCCCAGGGGTACCACTCGGCCGCCATGGACGACATCGCCGAGCGGGCCGGCGTCAGCAAGCCCGTGCTCTACCAGCACTTCCCGGGCAAGCTGGAGCTGTATTTGGCGCTGCTGGACCAGCACTGCGAGTCCCTGCTGCTGTCGGTGCGCGCGGCCCTCGCGTCCACCACGGACAACAAGCTGCGCGTCGCGGCCACCATGGACGCCTACTTCGCGTACGTCGAGGACGAGGGCGGCGCCTTCCGTCTGGTCTTCGAGTCGGACCTCACCAACGAGCCGGCCGTGCGCGAGCGCGTCGAGCGGGTCTCGCTGCAGTGCGCCGAGGCGATCTCCGACGTGATCGCCGAGGACACCGGCCTGGCCAAGGACGAGTCGATGCTGCTCGCCGTCGCCCTCGGCGGCGTCTCGCAGGTCGTCGCCCGCTACTGGCTGTCCAGCGAGTCCGCCATCCCCCGGGACAAGGCCGTGGCGCTGCTGACCTCGCTGGCCTGGCGCGGCATCGCCGGCTTCCCGCTGCACGGCGCGGAAGGACAGCTGAGCGCCGAGGGCCACTGAGCACCTCCCGGCACGGAGGACGGTACGAGGGGCCCGGTGCCCGCGGTTGTTCGCTCTTGGCGTTCCCTGCGCGCGCCGTGTCCGTCCCCTCACCGGGCTAATGTGGGCGAGTACGGCGCGGGACCCACGCGCAAGGCTGACCGTTCGGAGGGACATAGCCGTGGAGGTCAAGATCGGCGTGCAGCACGCACCCCGGGAGATCGTGCTGGAGAGCGGACAGTCCGCCGAGGAGGTCGAGCGCGCGGTGGCCGACGCGCTGGCCGGCAAGGCGCAGCTGCTCAGCCTGACGGACGAGAAGGGCCGCAAGGTCCTGGTGCCGGCTGACAGGATCGCGTACGTCGAGCTCGGTGAGCCGGCGGTGCGTCGGGTGGGCTTCGGCGCGCTCTGAGCGACACACAGACGGGTGAGGGCCCGGTGGACTTCGGTCCGCCGGGCCCTTCTCCTGTCCGTGTCTGCCCACGTCAGGGCGTATGGGGAGGATTGTCATCACGAGTGACCGGGTAGGACGGGTGTGACCGAACTGCCCGCCCCGCACACCCCCGCGAGGTGATCCGCCGTGTTCCTGGAAGCCCTCGGTTCCGCTCTGCTCGGTTTCGCCCTGGCCTGGGTAGCCGTGCACCGGCTCTCCGACCGCCTCCCCGCACGGGGCGCCGTCCTGACCACGGGGACGCTCGGCGGCGTCTTCGGCGCCCTGGTCACCCACGGCGCCCTCGGGCCCGGGCACTTCCTGGCCACCCTGATCGGCGCCGTCGCGATCGCGGCCGTCCTGCTGTCGCTGCTGATCCGGCCCGCCTCGCGACGACTGCGCCGATCAGCCGCGGTCTGAGCGACCGCGGCCGTCACGGCCGACGAAACGCGTTACGCGGCGAGGCCGAGCGCGGCCATGCGCTTGGTGTGCGCCTCGGTGATGCGGGAGAACATCCGGCCGACCTCGGCGAGGTCGAAGCCCGCCGCCATCCCGTCCACGCCGCCGACCAGCATCGTCGACAGCGCGTCGCGCTCGGCGACCACGCGCTGCGCCTGCGACAGGGCCTCGCCCATCAGCCGGCGCGCCCACAGGGCGAGGCGGCCGCCGACCCGCGGGTCGGCGTCGATCGCGGCGCGGACCTTCTCGACGGCGAAGTTGCCGTGGCCGGTGTCGTCGAGCACGCCGAGCACCAGGGCGCGGGTGTCGGAGTCGAGGCGGGCCGCGACCTCCCGGTAGAAGTCGCTGGCGATCGAGTCGCCGACGTACGCCTTGACCAGGCCCTCCAGCCAGTCGGACGGGGCGGTCTGGCGGTGGAACTCGTCCAGTGCCTTGGCGAACGGCTCCATCGCCTCGGTCGGCGGGACGTCCACGGCGGCGAGCCGGTCGCGCAGCTGCTCGAAGTGGTGGAACTCGGCGGAGGCCATCTTCGCCAGCTCGGCCTTGTCCGCGAGGGTCGGCGCCAGCTTGGCGTCCTCGGCGAGCCGCTCGAAGGCCGCGAGCTCGCCGTAGGCGAGGGCGCCGAGCAGGTCGATCACGGCGGCGCGGTACTGCGGCACGGCGGAGGCCGTGGCCCAGTCCTGGGCGGCGATACCGGTGGGTGTGGCGTTGTCGGGCGTCTCCATGAAGCGCACAATAGCCCGCTCCGTCGTCGCCCAAGGGCCCTGGTCAGTGACTGTGACCGTGACCTCGGTGGGAATTCTCCCGACACACATGCGCGATTCCGGGGTACAGTGGTAAGGCGCCTGCTGAGTATGCGGACATGCTTTCGCACGTTCGGACGTACCCGGTGGGCCGACGCATGAATGAGGATGCCCGGTCGGTGGCCCGATCGGCTCCGGCCCGACAGCCCTTCCGGCGGCCTGCCGAAGGGTCCCTCAGCGGCACGACGCTCGAGCGAAGGCAGCGGTCCCGCGCCACCCGGCGGAGATCTCCCAGATCCCGCAGGAAGTTCCAGGCACGGTGAGACCCCCCTCGTTCGCCTCGCGCCGCGTCTCACAGAAGAGGCAGCACCCTGACTACGTTCCGAGAGCTCGGAATTCTCCCCGAGACCGCCGAGGCCCTGGAGGCCGTCGGCATCGTCACCCCCTTCCCCATCCAGGAGATGACCCTTCCGGTCGCCCTTTCCGGCACCGACGTCATCGGCCAGGCCAAGACCGGTACGGGCAAGACCCTCGGCTTCGGCCTCCCGATCCTGGAGCGCGTGACCGTCCCCGCCGACGTCGAGGCCGGCCGGGCCAAGCCCGAGCAGCTGACCGACGCCCCGCAGGCGCTCGTCGTCGTCCCCACCCGCGAGCTGTGCCAGCAGGTCACCAACGACCTGCTCACCGCCGGCAAGGTGCGCAACGTGCGCGTCCTCGCCATCTACGGCGGCCGGGCGTACGAGCCGCAGGTCGAGGCCCTCAACAAGGGCGTCGACGTGGTCGTGGGCACCCCGGGCCGACTGCTCGACCTGGCCGGCCAGCGCAAGCTCGACCTGTCCCACGTCAAGGTCCTCGTCCTGGACGAGGCCGACGAGATGCTCGACCTGGGCTTCCTGCCCGACGTCGAGAAGATCATGAACATGCTTCCGGCGAAGCGCCAGACCATGCTGTTCTCGGCGACCATGCCGGGCGCGGTCATCGGCCTGGCCCGCCGCTACATGTCGAAGCCCACGCACATCCGCGCCACCTCGCCGGACGACGAGGGCGCGACCCACGCGAACATCACGCAGCACGTGTTCCGCGCCCACAACATGGACAAGCCGGAGATGGTCTCCCGCATCCTGCAGGCGCGCGGCCGCGGTCTCGCGATGATCTTCTGCCGGACGAAGCGGACCGCCGCCGACATCGCCGAGCAGCTGGAGCGGCGCGGCTTCGCGTCCGGCGCCGTCCACGGCGACCTCGGCCAGGGGGCCCGCGAGCAGGCGCTGCGCGCCTTCCGCAACGGCAAGGTCGACGTGCTCGTCTGCACCGACGTCGCCGCGCGCGGCATCGACGTCGAGGGCGTCACGCACGTCATCAACTACCAGTCCCCCGAGGACGAGAAGACCTACCTGCACCGCATCGGCCGCACCGGCCGCGCGGGCGCGAGCGGTACGGCGATCACGCTGGTCGACTGGGACGACATCCCGCGCTGGCAGCTGATCAACAAGGCGCTGGAGCTCGACTTCGGCAACCCGGTCGAGACGTACTCCAGCTCGCCGCACCTGTACGAGCTCCTCGACATCCCCGAGGGCACCAAGGGCATCCTGCCGCGCGCCGAGCGCACCCGCGCCGGCCTCGACGCGGAGGAGATCGAGGACCTCGGCGAGCCCGGCGGCCGCCGTGGCCGCGCCCCGCGCCGCGAGCCGCAGGCCGAGGAGAGCCCGGCCCGTACCCGTACGCCGCGCCAGCGCCGCCGCACCCGCGGTGGCGAGCTCGCCGACCAGGCGAGCCCGGCGACCGCCGAGCAGACCGCCGTTCCCGCCGCCGACGCGGACGCCGACGCCACCGGCCCGCGCCGTCCGCGCCGCCGCCGCGCTCGGTGTCGGGCAGCGGCTCGCCGACACCACCCGCCAGGGCGCCTTCCGCGAGCTGCTCGTACGCGGCGAGCACGGCTATGTGGC
>NZ_JBSGIW010000052.1:0-56136 GCF_053605265.1 Streptomyces sp. NPDC003943
AGGAGATCCAGATCCCGCCGGGCCCGCGTCTGGGCAGCGCCGGCTGGCCGGTCCCGTACGGCCCGCCGTACGAGCCGGGCTCGGCGCCCGACGACCCCGGTGCGGCGTGCGGCGCACCGGCCCCCGCGGCCCCGTACTCGCGGTCGTACGCGGACGCCCCCATGTCACCCGGGCTCGCCGCTCCCGGCCCCGGCCCGAACGGCCCGGGGCTGCCCGGAAGACCGGCCCCGGCGGCTTCCGAGGGTGCCGGCATCCCGTACTCCCCGCCGTAGCCGCTCGTCCCCGGACCGCCCGGGCCCGCCATGCCCTCGGCACCGGGGGCGTACGGCCCAGCCCCACCTGGAGTGCCGAACACCGGAGCCGACGCCCCCGACGGGGGCCCGAAGCCTCCGCTCGGTGCCCCCGCCGGCCCCGGCCCGTACGACGCCCCGCCGTCCGGCGCCCCCACCGGCGGTCCGAAGGCTCCGCCCGAGGCCTTGCCCTGCGCCCCCTCCGTCACCGCGGCCACTAGCCTCGCCGCCTCCGCCGCGTCCGGGCGCGCCGCCGGGTCCTTGTCCAGGAGGCGGGCGAGGACCGGGGCCAGCTCGCCCGCGCGGGTCGCGGGGGGCAGCGGGTCCGTGACGATGGCCGCGAGGGTCGACCAGGTGGAGGTGCGGCGGAAGGGGGTGGTGCCCTCGACGGCGGCGTAGAGGGTGGCGCCGAGGGCCCAGACGTCGGCGGCGGGGGCCGGCGGGGCGCCCTGGGCGCGTTCCGGGGAGAGGAAGTCGAGGGAGCCGATGATGTCGCCGCTCGCGGTGAGGCGGGCGGAGGCGCCGTCGGCGGGGTCCTCCAGGGCGGCGATGCCGAAGTCGGTGAGGACGACGCGACCCGAGCGTTCGAGGAGGATGTTGCCGGGCTTGACGTCCCGGTGCGTCACGCCGGCCGCGTGGGCGGCGGCGAGGGCTTCGAGGACGCGGGCGCCGATGCGGGCGGCCTCGGCCGGGGCGAGCGGGCCCCGGTCGGCGAGGATGTCGTCCAGCGAGCGCCCGTCGACGAGTTCCATGACGATGACCGGCCGGCCCTCGTGTTCGGTGACGTCGTGGACGGCGACGACCCCGGGATGGCGGACCCGGGCGGCGGCGCGGGCCTCGCGCTGCATGCGCAGGCGCATGGCGGCGAGTTCGGCGGCCGCCGTGTCCGTGTAGGTGCGGAGCTCCTTGACGGCCACCTCGCGGCCGAGGACCTCGTCGACGGCCTGCCAGACGACTCCCATGCCGCCGCGGCCGAGTTGACGCACCACTCTGTAGCGGCCCGCGAGCCGCCCGTTCTCCCCCGAAGACACCGCTGCCCCGTTCCCTGTCGAGCTCGACGATCTTGTGAACTCGTCCAGGGTACGGGGCAGTTGGCGGAAAATTGACCGTTTGGGCCCGGCGGGGCGGTCCTAGCGCTCGGTCGCCGTGAGGTCGCCGCGGCGCGGGGCGGCGAAGCGGTCGAGGTCGGCGCGGGTGAGCCCGGTGAGGGCGTCGACCTCGGCCGTGTCCAGGGCGCCGCAGTCGATGCCGCGCAGCAGGTAGGAGGAGAGGGCCTTGGCCGTGGCGGGCTCGTCCATGACGTCGCCGCCGGCGTGGTTGGCGTACGCGGAGAGGCGCTTGGCGGCGGCCTCGAAGCCCTCGCGGTAGAAGGCGAAGACGGCCGCGTAGCGGGTCGGAATGTGGCCGGGATGCATGTCCCAGCCCTGGTAGTAGGCGCGGCCGAGGGCGCGGCGGGTGAGGCCGTAGTGGAGCTTCCACGCCTCGTGGACGTGGGCGGTGGGGCCGACCGGCAGGACGTTGGTGGAGCCGTCGGAGACGCGGACGCCGGTGCCGGCGGCCGCGACCTGCATGATCGCCTTGGCGTGGTCGGCGGCCGGGTGGTCGCTGGCCTGGTAGGCGGCGGAGACGCCGAGGCAGGCGCTGTAGTCGAAGGTGCCGTAGTGCAGGCCGGTGGCGCGGCCCTCGGCGGCGTCGATCATGCGGGCGACGGTGGCGGTGCCGTCGGCGGCGAGGATGGCCTGGCTGGTCTCGATCTGGATCTCGAAGCCGAGGCGGCCGGCCTCGAGGCCGTGCGCCTTCTCGAAGGCTTCGAGGAGCCGGACGAAGGCGGTGACCTGCTCGGGGTAGGTGACCTTGGGGAGGGTGAGGACGAGGCCGTCGGGCAGGCCGCCGTGCTCCATGAGGCCGGTGAGGAAGACGTCGGTGGTGCGGATGCCGCGGTCGCGTACGGCGGCCTCCATGCACTTCATGCGGATGCCCATGTACGGGGCGGCGGAGAGGTCCGCGTACGCCTCGCTGATGATGCGGGCGGCGCGGGCCGCGTCGTGGTCCTCGTCCGTACCGGCGTAGCCGTCCTCGAAGTCGACGCGGAGGTCCTCGATGGGCTCGCGCTCCAGCTTGGCGCGTACGCGGCCGTAGACGTCCTCGGCGAGCTCGTCGGCGAGGCCGAGGACGCGGGCGAAGGTGTCGGCGTCGGGGGCGTGCTCGTCGAGGGCGGCCAGGGCCTGGTCGCCCCAGGAGCGGATGGTTCCGGCGTCGAAGGCGTTGCCCGGGACGTAGACCGTGTGGACGGGCTGGCGGGTGCCGGGGTCTCCCGGGTAGCGACGGTCCAGCTCGGCGTCCACGGTGGCGAGGGAGGCGCTGATGCCCTCGCTGACCGCGCCCGCGAGGCTCGTCGACACCTTCTCCTGCTGACCCATCCCACATCCTCCTGTTTTCCGCTGCACGGAATCAACAATCCGTATAGCGAAGTTAATCGTCGGTCCGGATCCGCGTCAATGGGTGTCCGAGGGGTGTCCGACGCGTGTCGGACCAGGTCGGAAACGGCCGGGGGCCGCGCGGTGAAGATCACCACGCGGCCCCCGGACCGGAACGGAACAGCAGATCAGCCCTTGCGAGCCTGGATCTCCTGGGTCAGCTGCGGCACGACGTCGAAGAGGTCGCCCACCACGCCGTAGTCGACGAGGTCGAAGATCGGCGCCTCGGCGTCCTTGTTGATCGCGACGATCGTCTTCGAGGTCTGCATGCCCGCGCGGTGCTGGATCGCGCCGGAGATGCCGGAGGCGATGTACAGCTGCGGCGAGACCGACTTGCCGGTCTGGCCGACCTGGTTGGAGTGCGGGTACCAGCCGGCGTCGACGGCGGCGCGGGAGGCGCCGACGGCGGCACCGAGCGAGTCGGCGAGCGCCTCGATGACGCCGAAGTTCTCGGCACCGTTGACGCCACGGCCGCCGGAGACCACGATCGCGGCCTCGGTCAGCTCCGGGCGGCCGGTCGACTCGCGCGGGGTGCGGGCGGTGATCTTGGTGCCGTGCGCCTTCTCCGAGAAGGAGACGGCGAGGGCCTCGACCGCGCCGGCGGCCGGAGCGGCCTCGACGGGAGCCGAGTTCGGCTTGACCGTGATGACCGGGGTGCCCTTGGAGACACGGGACTTGGTGGTGAACGAGGCGGCGAACGCGGACTGCGTCGCGACCGGGCCCTCGGCACCGGCCTCCAGGTCCACGGCGTCGGTGATGATGCCGGAACCGATGCGGACGGCGAGGCGGGCGGCGATCTCCTTGCCCTCGGCGGAGGACGGGACGAGCACGGCGGCCGGCGACACGGCCTCGTACGCGGCCTGGAGGGCCTCCACCTTCGGGACGACGAGGTAGTCGGCGAACTCGGCGGCCTCGGCCGTCAGGACGCGGGTGGCACCGTGCTCGGCGAGCACGGCGGCGGTGTCGGCGGCGCCGTTGCCGAGCGCGACGGCGACCGGCTCGCCGAGGCGGCGGGCCAGGGTCAGCAGCTCCAGGGTGGGCTTGCGGACGGCTCCGTCGACGTGGTCGACGTAGACGAGAATCTCAGCCATGGGACTTCAATCTCCTGCGAACGAAGAGGGGGCGGGTCTGGTGGGCTCGCGCGAGCCTTAGATGAACTTCTGGCTCGCGAGGAACTCGGCCAGCTGCTTGCCGCCCTCGCCCTCGTCCGTCACGATCGTGCCCTTGCTGCGCGCCGGACGCTCGTTCGCCGAGTCGACCGCGGTCCAGGCACCCTCCAGGCCGACCTCGTCGGCCTCGATGTCGAGGTCGGAGAGGTCCAGGGACTCCACCGGCTTCTTCTTGGCGGCCATGATGCCCTTGAAGGACGGGTAGCGGGCCTCGCCCGACTGGTCCGTCACGGAGACGACGGCCGGGAGGGACGCCTCCAGCTGCTCGGAGGCGGTGTCGCCGTCGCGGCGGCCCTTCACCACACCGTCCTCGACGGAGACCTGGGAGAGCAGGGTGACCTGCGGGACGCCCAGGCGCTCGGCCAGGATCGCCGGGAGGACACCCATGGTGCCGTCGGTGGAGGCCATGCCGGCGATGACCAGGTCGTAGCCGGTCTTCTCGATGGCCTTGGCGAGCACCAGCGAGGTGCCCATGACGTCGGTGCCGTGCAGGTCGTCGTCCTCGACGTGGACGGCCTTGTCGGCGCCCATGGACAGCGCCTTGCGCAGGGCGTCCTTGGCGTCCTCCGGGCCGACCGTCAGCACGGTGACCTCGGCCTCGTCCGCCTCCTCGGCGATCTGCAGGGCCTGCTCGACCGCGTACTCGTCGAGCTCCGAAAGGAGGCCGTCGACGTCCTCGCGGTCGACCGTCAGGTCGTCGGCGAACTTCCGGTCGCCAGTGGCGTCCGGCACGTACTTCACACAGACAACGATCCTCAAGCTCACGCCGGCTCTCCTACTGCATCGTCATAACTGGGCTGCGTTGCTGCTCGCAGCATAGGCGCCTGAAGGGCGGGTTTCCGGTCGGGGCCGGGCCTTGCGGCCCGCGCCCCGAGCGAAATATTACTCGCCAGTACACCCAGTTCGTTACCGCTGAGCAAGCGCTCAGCCATGTGACCTTGCCAACGCCGCCGAGCGGGCCCGTACGGGAACTCTCAGTCGCGCAGCGCGTTGAAGCGCCCCTGGTGGTACAGGAGCGGACGGCCCACGCCGTCCGGGTCGCCGGCGACGGCCTGCGCGATGACGATCCGGTGGTCCCCGGCCGGGATGCGGGCGACCACGCGGCACACCAGCCAGGCGAGCACGCCGTCGAGGACGGGGACGCCCTCGGGGCCGCGGCTCCAGCGGGTGGGCGCGCCGAAGCGGTCGGCGCCGCTGCGGGCGAAGGTGGCGGCCAGCTCCTGCTGGTGCTCGCCGAGGATGTGGACGCCGATGTGCTCGGCCTCGGCCACCACGGGCCAGCTGGACGAGCCGGTGCCCACGCCGAAGGAGATCAGCGGCGGTTCGGCGGCGACGGAGTTGAGGGAGGTGGCGGTGAAGCCGACCGGCCGGTCCCCGTGGGCGGTGATCACGGCGACGCCGGCGGCGTGCTGCCGGAAGACGGAGCGCAGCAGGTCGGGCGAGCCGGTGCGGGGGGCGCCGATGGTGGGCACGGCCGGAGCGGCCGGGGCACCGGGTATCGGGGTACCGGGTACGGAGGTGAGGTCGGACATCGTCGGGAGCGTACGGAGCTCGGGCGAGACCGTCATGGAGTTGTCCTTCTGCGGGAGCGGCGGGAGAGGGGTCGCGGGTTCGTCAGACACCCGGACAGCGCGCGCTCGCGGTGCGGCCGAGGTCCACATGGACCCGGCCGTAGAGAAGGAGTTCTGGAGCCATTACGCCAGACTGGCGATCGTTGACGTGTGCAGTCAAGTGCGTATTGGCATGTGGGAGAAGTGTCACGGCGTCAGACGGCCCGGCCCAGGGCGGCGATGACGTCGGCCTTCCGGGGCTGGCCCGCGGCCCGGCGGACGATCCGGCCCGCCCGGTCGAGGACGAGCACCGTGGGCGTACGGACGATGCCGAGCGCGCGGACGAGATCGAGCCGCTCCTCGGCGTCGATCTCGACGTGGCCGACGCCGTCGACCAGGGCCGCCACGTCGGCGAGGGTCCGGCGGGTGGCCCGGCAGGGCTGGCAGAAGGCGGTGGAGAACTGGACCAGGGTGGCCCGCTCCCCCAGCTCGGCGCCCAGCTCCGCCGCGCCCAGGACCTCCGTCATCGCGCCCGCCCCTTCTCGTCCTTCCACACGAGGTGCAGCGTCCCACGGAGACGTTCGATTCCCGCACGCCGGTCCCACCGCCGAACACCGGGAGTGACGAGAATCTCCCCGTACGAAGGCGTCTGGACTGGTCACGAGCCCCCACATGCGGCACGATCTGCCCAAAGCCGAAAACCTACGGCCGCGTAACTTCGCCGGGAGAACCCTCCCAAGGCACAGACGAAAGGGTTCCTCCCAGATGGCAGAGCTCGTCTATCGGCCGGTCATCGGCGCCGCTCTCACCATGTTCAAGGCGCTGGACCTGAAGATCGACACTCAGGGTTCGGAGCACATCCCGCGCCAGGGCGGCGCGGTCCTGGTGAGCAACCACATCAGCTACCTGGACTTCATCTTCACCGGTCTGGCCGCACTGCCGCAGAAGCGTCTGGTGCGCTTCATGGCGAAGGAATCGGTGTTCCGGCACAAGGTGTCGGGTCCGCTGATGCGCGCGATGAAGCACATCCCGGTGGACCGCGCCCAGGGCGAGCACGCCTACCAGCACGCCCTCAGCGCGCTGCGCTCGGGCGAGATCGTCGGCGTGTTCCCCGAGGCGACGATCTCGCAGTCGTTCACGCTGAAGAGCTTCAAGTCGGGAGCGGCGCGGCTCGCGCAGGAGGCCGGCGTGCCGCTCATCCCGATGGCGCTGTGGGGCACCCAGCGGATCTGGACCAAGGGCAAGCCGCGCAACTTCAGGCGCAGCCACATCCCGGTGACGATCCGGGTCGGCGAGCCGATGGAGGCGCCGGCCGACCAGTACGCGGGGGCGATCACCCGGCGGCTGCGCGGGCGCGTCCAGGAACTCCTGGAGGCGGCGCAGCGGGCGTACCCCGTGCGGCCCAAGGACGCGGACGACACCTGGTGGGTGCCGGCCCACCTCGGGGGCACGGCGCCGACGCCGGAGGAGCTCAAGGCCGCCGAGAAGGCCGAGCAGTAGGCGTCACAGCTCCCTGGTGAACGTCTGCCGGAGGCGGGGCCGGTCGGGGGCGACCCGGCCGGCCTCGCCGGCGGCGAACGCGAGAGCATGAAAAATGCGGCCGGACGGAAGTCGGTGACTTTCCGTCCGGCCGCATTGCCATGTCGTCATACGGTGATCGAGTGGCTAGCGCGCCATCTCTTCCTTCAGCGCCTGGAGGAAGGCGTCGACGTCTTCCTCCGTGGTGTCGAAGGAGCACATCCAGCGCACGTCGCCGGCCTTCTCGTCCCAGAAGTAGAAGCGGAAACGCTCCTGCAGCCGTCGGCTGACCTCGTGCGGAAGCCGCGCGAAGACCGCGTTCGCCTGCACCGGGTAGAGGATCTCCACGCCGTCCACGCCCCGCACGCCGGCCGCGAGGCGCCGGGCCATCGCGTTGGCGTGACTGGCGTTGCGCAGCCACAGGTCCTTGGCGAGCAGCGCCTCCAGCTGGACCGACACGAAGCGCATCTTGGAGGCGAGCTGCATGGACAGCTTGCGCAGGTGCTTCATGTGGCTGACCGCGTCCGGGTTGAGGACGACCACGGCCTCGCCGAACATCATGCCGTTCTTGGTGCCGCCGTACGAGATGACGTCGACGCCGACCGCGTTGGTGAACGCCCGCATCGGCACGTTCAGGGACGCGGCCGCGTTGGCTATCCGGGCGCCGTCGAGGTGCACCTTCATGCCCTTGGAGTGGGCGTGCTCCACGATGGCCCGGATCTCGTCGACCGTGTAGACGGTGCCGAGCTCGGTGTTCTGGGTGATCGAGACGACCTGGGGCATCGCCCGGTGCTCGTCCTCCCAGCCCCAGGCCTGCCGGTCGATCAGCTCGGGGGTGAGCTTGCCGTCCGGGGTGGGCACGGTGAGCAGCTTGAGGCCGCCCATCCGCTCGGGGGCGCCGCCCTCGTCCACGTTGATGTGGGCGGTCTCGGCGCAGATCACCGCGCCCCAGCGGTCGGTGAGCGCCTGCAGCGCGGTCACGTTCGCCCCGGTCCCGTTGAAGACCGGGAAGGCCTCCGCCGTGGGACCGAAGTGGCTGTGCATGATCCGCTGCAGGTGATCGGTGTACTGGTCCTCGCCGTAGGCGACCTGGTGGCCGCCGTTGGCGAGGGCGATGGCCGCGAGGACCTCCGGGTGGACGCCGGCGTAGTTGTCGCTGGCGAAGCCCCGGACCGACGGGTCGTGGTGACGACGGGCGTCGGTCCTGGGGCCCAGGGCCGAGGTCACGGCTTGGGGGTCAGCCACAGGCGCTGTCCATTCACTTCCTGTGCGGGCTCGTCCCAGAGTCCGGCGATGGCGTCGGCCAGTTCCTTG
This sequence comes from Streptomyces sp. NPDC003943, assembly GCF_053605265.1. Classification (NCBI taxonomy): domain Bacteria; kingdom Bacillati; phylum Actinomycetota; class Actinomycetes; order Kitasatosporales; family Streptomycetaceae; genus Streptomyces; species Streptomyces sp. NPDC003943. Next base: position 8,319 of record NZ_JBSGIW010000052.1, read on the forward strand.
ACGTCGGTGAAGCCCGCGAACTTCGCATTCGGGCGCTCGGCGCGCATGGCGTCGTGCACCAGTGCCTTGATCACCAGGATGGCAGCCGCCGCCTGCGGGCCGTCGTCGCCCCCCAGTTTGCGGAACGAGTCCGCCATGGCGAGGGTCCACGCCTCGGCCGCCGCCTTGCCCGCGTTGTACGCGGCGTTGTTGGCCTGCGGCTTGTGCGCGCCGACCTGGCTGACCAGGGCGTAGCGGCCGCGGCCGCCGCTGCGCAGCAGGCCGTCGTGGAAGGCGAGGGAGGTGTGCTGGACCGTGCGGATCAGCAGCTTCTCCAGGAAGTCCCAGTCCTTGAGGTCGGTCTCGGCGAAGGACTGGCTGCCGCGCCAGCCGCCGACCAGGTGGACCAGGCCGTCGATCCGGCCGAACTCCTTCTCGGTCTTCGACGCCCACTCCCGGGTGGCGCCGAGGTCGAGGAGGTCGACGGTGTCGCCGATGACCCGGGCGCCGCCGTGGGCGTAGCGGGCGGCGTCGACCGCCTCCGCGAGCCGCGCCGGGTCGGCGTCGGACGCGACGACGGTTGCGCCCGCCTCGGCGAGCCGCAGGAGGGTGGCACGGCCCGCGGGGCCGGCCGCGCCCGCGACCGCGATGACGGCGCCGTCCAGCGGTCCGCCGTTTCCGTTGGCGTTCATGGGCGTCTCCTCCGTGTGCTGCGCAGCCTCGGTCACGCGGCGGCCCGCTCGGGCATGTCGGCGGCGGTGATGCCCTTGGTGTCGGCGATCACGCCCTTCATCTTCTTGGAGAGGGCCTCAAAGAACATGCTGAGCGGAAACTCGTCCGGAAGCACGTCGTCGACGAGCTTGCGCGGCGGGAGCGAGGTGTCGAGGGCGTCGGGGCCCTTCGCCCACTTCGAGCCCGGGTGCGGGGCGAGGTAGGTGGAGACGAACTCGTACGCCTTGAACCAGTGCACGAGCTTCGGACGGTCGATGCCGTCGCGGTAGAGGGTCTCGATCTCGGAGCAGAGGCGGTTGGTGACCTCGGGGGCGCGCTCCCAGTCGATGGAGAGGACGTTGTCCGTCCAGCGCACCACGTCGTTCTTGTGGAGGTACGCGAAGAGGAGCTGGCCGCCCAGACCGTCGTAGTTGCGGTTGCGGTCGCCGGTGAGCGGGAAGCGGAACATGCGGTCGAAGAGGACCGCGTACTGCACGTCACGGCCGTGCTCGTTGCCCTCGGACTCCAGCTTCACGGCCTCCTTGAAGGCGGTGAGGTCGCAGCGGAGCTCCTCCAGGCCGTACATCCAGAAGGGCTGGCGCTGCTTGATCATGAAGGGGTCGAAGGGCAGGTCGCCGCGGCTGTGGGCACGGTCGTGGACCAGGTCCCAGAGCACGAACGCCTGCTCGCAGCGCTTCTGGTCGCCGAGCATGGCGGCGATGTCCGCCGGCAGCTTCAGGCCGAGGGTGTCGACGGCGGCCTCGGTCACCTTGCGGAAGCGGGCGGCCTCGCGGTCGCAGAAGATGCCGCCCCAGGTGAAGCGCTCGGGGACCTCGCGGACGGCGACGGTCTCCGGGAAGAGGACGGCCGAGTTGGTGTCGTACCCGGCGGTGAAGTCCTCGAAGGTGATGCCGCAGAAGCCCGGGTTGTCGTAGCGGGTCGCCTCGAGCTCGGAGAGCCACTCGGGCCAGACCATGCGCAGCACGACGGCCTCGAAGTTGCGGTCCGGGTTGCCGTTCTGCGTGTACATCGGGAAGAGCACGAGGTGCTGCAGCCCGTCGGCACGGCCGGCGGCCGGGTGGAACTCCATGAGGGAGTCCAGGAAGTCCGGGACCTCGAAGCCGCCCTCGACCCACTTCCGCAGGTCGGCGACGAGCGCGCGGTGGTACGCGACGTCGTGCGCGACCAGCGGGGAGAGCTGCTCGACCGCGGCGACGAGGCGCTCCACGGTCTGCTCGGCCCGTGCGCGGGTCGGGGCGCCGTCGGCCGCGAAGTCGATGGAGCCGTCCGTGCTCTGCCAGGGGCGGAGCTCCTCCACGGCATTCTTGAGCTCGGGCCAGGCAGGGTGGTCGATCACCGGAGCGTCGGCGGATATCCCCCCACCGGTCACGTCCTGCACAAGAATTTCCGTCATGCCTCTTCCTCCACAGGAGAACCTTGCGTCAACACAGCGTATGCATGGCGGGATCTCGCCCACAAGTAGGGGAGGGAAAAATTCTTCTGTGGACCCCTGCCGTGACCGATAAATTTCCTGTGCGGCGGGGTTTGAGGCCGAGAAATCCGGGGTTCCGCGCGGCGTCTTCCTGTTCGGCGCCCAGTCGTTAGGCTGCGCCCGAGCCGTAACCGCCCCCGGCGGCGCCGGGAGCGGACGACGACGGAAGCGAGAAGATCTTGAGTTTCCTCACCATCGGTCACCGCGGAGTCATGGGCGTCGCGCCCGAGAACACCCTGCGCTCCTTCGTCCTCGCCGAGCAGGCGGGCATGGACGTCATCGAACTCGACCTCCACCTCAGCAAGGACGGCGCCCTCGTCGTCATGCACGACGCCGACGTGGACCGCACCACCGACGGCAGCGGGCCGATCGCCGCGAAGACGCTCGCCGAGCTGCGCGAGCTGGACGCCGGGGAAGGGGAGCGGGTGCCCGTCTTCGAGGAGGTCCTGGCCGCGGTCGGCGCGCCGATCCAGGCCGAGATCAAGGACGTCGGCGCGGCCCGGGCTCTCGCCGCGGTGCTGAACGAGCGGGAACTGACCGGACGGGTGGAGGTGCTGTCCTTCCACGACGAGGCCCTGGCGGAGATCCGCGAGCTGGTCCCGGGCGCGCGCACCGCGCTCGTCGCCGACCGGCGGCAGGACGAGGTGGTGCCGCGCGCGCTCGCCGTCGGGGCCACGGCGCTGGTGCTCAACATCCGCCACGTCACCCAGGACACCGTGGAGCGGGCGCACGCGGCGGGGCTGCGGGTGGTCGGCTGGGTGGTGAACACCCAGGAGGACCTGCGCCTGGCGCGCGCCCTCGGGCTCGACGGGGCGACCACGGACCGGCCGGAGATCCGGCGCACGGGCCGCTTCACGGCCTAGGGCCCGTCCGGTGGCCCCGGCCATGATCCGCCGGACAGGGCCTGGGTCACCGGGTGCGGCTCAGACGAGGTCCTTGACCAGGAGCTCGAACTGCAGGTCGTCGCGCTGCGGCACACCGAAGCGGTCGTCGCCGTACGGGAAGGGGCTCATCCGGCCCGTACGGCGGTAGCCGCGGCGCTCGTACCAGGCGATCAGCTCCTCGCGCACCGAGATCACCGTCATGTGCATCTCGCGCACGTCCCACAGCTCGCGGACCCGGCGCTCGGCCTCGGCGATGATCTGCCGGCCGAGACCGGCGCCCTGGAGCTCGGGGCGGACCGCGAACATGCCGAAGTAGGCGGCCTCGCCGCGGTGCTCCAGCTGGCAGCAGGCCACCAGCGCGCCCTCCCGCTCGACCACCAGGAGCCGGCTGCCCGGGGTGGTGATGACCTCGGTGACGCCCTGCGGGTCGGTGCGCTGGCCCTGGAGGATGTCCGCCTCGGTGGTCCAGCCGGCCCGGCTGGAGTCGCCCCGGTAGGCCGACTCGACGAGCGGGACGAGCGCCGGGACGTCGTCGAGGACGGCCTCGCGGTAGTTGAGCGTGCCGGTGAGGTGGGCGGCGGTGTCCATGCGGTACGGGTCTCCCCTCGGGCGCGGGCGATCGGCGGACGCGATCGCCCCCGAGCCTAACGCGCGCCCCGCACTCCCCCCTCGTACACCTGTGCGCGCCCGTGCGCTCGCGTGGGTCCGGCGGGGCCGGGCATGCATGGCGGTGAGGACCGCGAGGAGGGGGGTGTGCGGCGTGCACGGACCGGCGCTGTCGGGCTGGCTGCTGGTGGCGCTGTGCGCCGCGAGCGGGGCGTACTGCCTGCTGCGGATGCGGACCGGCGGCTCCGCCGAGGAGCGCAGGGCGGCCGGGGCCGAGGCCGTGATGGGTTTCGGGATGGCGCTGATGGCGCTGCCCGCGGCCGTGCTGACCCCGCCGGAGTGGAGCTGGGTGGTGTACGCGGTGGTGTTCGGCTGCGCGGCGCTGCTCGGCCTGCGCACGGCGGTGCTGCGCCGGGGGCACCATCTGCATCATCTGGTGGGCTCGTTGGCGATGGTCTACATGGCGGTGGCGATGGCCGCCGGGCCGGAAGGGCCGGGCGGGCACGGGGCACACGGGGAGCACGGTGCGGGTCACGGCGGCGCGGTCGTCGCGACCGGGGGCATACCCGTGCTGACGGGGGTGCTGCTCGCGTACTTCGGTGTGTACGTGCTGCGTTCGGGCGCGCGCCTCGTTCCGGTGACGGGGTCGCCGGGCGCGGGGGGCGCGGCGCGCGGGACCGGCGCGGGCGCCGAGCTGACGCTGGTGTGCCGGCTGTCGATGGGGCTGGCGATGCTGGCGATGCTGCTCGCGCTCTGAGCGGACCGGCGGTCGGGCGCACCGGCCCCGCGGCCGAACCGTGGCGTGCGTCACTTGGTCCGCAAGCCCGTACCCCCGCACGGCACCCCGCTCATAGGGTGGCGCCATGTCGGTCTCCCTCGCGCTGCTCACGCTCGGCGTCCTGACCTCCGCCGTCGCCCCGCGGCTTCTGGCGCGGGCCGACTGGGTGGAGCGGGAACCGGTGGTGGCGCTGTGGGTGTGGCAGTGCGTCGTGGCGGCGGTGCTGCTGAGCTTCGCGCTGGCGATGACGTTCAGCGCGGCCGCGGCCTGGCAGGCCGTGCGCGGCCAGGTCTTCGCGCCCGCGCCGAGCGCCGTGGTCGAGGCGTACGAGCTGGGCACCGACCGGCCTTGGTCGGCGGTGCTCGCCGTGCTGCTCGCCGCGGGCGGGGTGTGGACGGGAGCGATGCTGGGCCGGGAGATCGGCCGGGCGCGGGCCCGCCGCAGGCGGCGGCGCGGCGAACTCCTGGTGCGGGCACCGCTGTTGCCCGGCGAGGAGCCGTCCGGCAGCGCGCGTCTGGTGGTCCTGGAGGGTGACCGGGCGGACGCCTGGTGGCTGCCCGGCGGGACGCCGCGCCTGGTCATCACGACGGCCGCGCTGCGCCGGCTCAAGGGCCGTCAGCTCGACGCGGTGCTCGCGCACGAGCAGGGGCACGCCCGGGCGCGGCACGACTGGCTGCTGCACTGTTCGGCGGCGCTCGCCGAGGGTTTCCCCGGGGTTCCGGTCTTCGCCGCCTTCCGCGGCGAGATGCACCGTCTGGTGGAGCTGGCGGCGGACGACGTGGCCTCGCGCCGCTTCGGCCGGCTGACCGTCGCCCTGGCGCTCGTGGAACTCAACGAGGACCGCGGCGTCTTCGGCCCGGGCCCGGCCCCGGACGCCGATCTGCCGCAGCGCGTCAACCGCCTGCTGACCGCGACGCCCCGGCTCACCGCCGCCCGCCGCCTCCGGCTGACCGCGGCGGCGGCCCTGGTGCCGGTGGTCCCGGTGCTCATCGCCTTCGTGCCGGCCCTGCGGGCACTCGGCTAGCCGCCCCCGGGCATGCCGGTCGGCGGCGCGCGGGTGGTGTCCGGCAGGATCAGCGCATGCGCATCTCCGCCGCCGTGTCGGGCGCCCTGGCCGTGCTGTTGCTGGTCCTCGTCGCCGTGGGCTGGTCACCGCTGCTCTCGGTGGACCGGGACGTGACCGAGGCACTGCACCACCACGCGGTGGCGCACCCCGGGTTCACCCACGTCAACCGGATCCTGACCGACTGGGTCTGGGACCCGTGGACGATGCGCGCGCTGGCCGCGCTGGCGGTGGGGGTGCTGTGGTGGCGGCGGGAGCGCCGGCTCGCGCTGTGGGTGGCGGTGACGGTCGTCGTGGCCTGGGGCCTTCAGCAGGGCCTGAAGTCCGCCGTCGGGCGGCCGCGGCCGAGCTGGCCGGATCCGGTGGACTCGGCGCGCTTCGCGGCCTTCCCGTCCGGGCACGCCATGACGGCGACGGTCGTCTGCGGGCTGCTGCTGTGGGTGCTCGCGCTGCACTGGCGGGAGACGTGGTGGGGCTGGGGCACGCTCACGGGCGTGGCCCTGGTGTCGGTCGTCGGGGTGGGCTGGACCCGGGTCTATCTCGGCGTGCACTGGCCGTCGGACGTGGTGGCCGGGTGGCTGTTCGGCTGGGTCTGCGTGGCCGTGGCGATCATCACGTACCGGCGCGGGGAGCGGCGTAGGGCCCCCGGTCCGCGGCCCCGCCCGGGCCCCACGGACAGAACGGACACCGGAGGCAGAATGGGAGAAACGACATGAAGCTGTCTGTCCTGGACGATCCCCCGCGTCGCCCAGAACAGACGGCAGGTCCCGCCTTCGGCCACAGGGGCACGACGACAGGACGCGCTGAGTATATTGGCTGCAAGCCAGTCAACGCAGGAGTCCAGCATGTCCCCGCGTAGCGCATCGGTCAACGAAGAACTTCGTCGGCGCTCCCGCGAGCGGATCCTGCAGGCCACGGTGGAGCTGGTGGCCGAGCGCGGATACGAGGCGACGACCCTCGGCGACATCGCGGCGCGCGCCGGATCGGCGCGCGGACTGATCTCGTACTACTTCCCCGGCAAGCGGCAGCTGCTGCAGTCCGCGGTGCACCGGCTGATGCACCGCACGCTGGAGGAGGCCCTGGAGCGCGAGCCGCGCACCGAGGACGGCCGGGAGCGCCTCGCGCGGGCGATCGACGCGATCCTCGGGCTCGCCGAGGAGCAGCCGGTGCTCATGCGGACGCACATGGCCGGCATCCTCCAGGCCGAGGGCTTCGTGCAGTGCCCCGAGCAGCAGCGGCTCGCCGCGCTCCTGCGCGACACCGTCGAGCGCTACGGCTCGGCGGACGTGGACGCCGAGTACCCGCTGCTGCGGGCGCTGCTGATGGGCGCGGTCTTCGCCGTGCTGCTGCCCGGCGCGCCGATGCCGACGTCGCGGCTGCGGGCGGAGCTGTTCCAGCGGTACGGGCTCGACTGGGAGCGCGGCGTGCCGCCGGGCGGTGGTCCGCCCGACGGCATGCCGTTGATCCCCGAACCCGCTCAGTCCTCGGAGTCGCCCGAGGCGTCCGAGCCCGCGGAGCGGTCGAAGTCCTTGAAGTAGTCCGGCTGTGTCTGGACGTTGAGCTCGTCCATCCGGACCCGGGCCGCCTTGTCCGTGCGCTTGTCGCTCAGCTTCAGGACGTCGAAGCCCTTGGCGATGTCGTTCGAGTAGATGTAGCCGTTGTAGTAGTAGGCGGACCAGGAGCCGCCGATGGCGAGGTGGTCCGCGGAGACCGGGCCGCGCTCGAAGTACGCGATCTCGTGCGGCCGCCGGGAGTCGGTGAAGTCCCAGACGGAGACGCCGCCCTGGTACCACGCCTGGACCATGAGGTCCTTGCCCTTGACCGGGATGAGCGCGCCGTTGTGGGCGACGCAGTTCTCGGTGTCGGCCTGGTGGCGCGCGATCTTGAAGTAGCTGCGGAAGACCAGCCGGCGCCCGTCCCCCTTGCCGACGATGTCGTAGATGCCGTCCGCGCCGCGGTTCGGGCCGACGGTCGTGCTGCAGGTGGCCGCGCCGCCGCCGCCGAGCTCGTCGGTGAAGACGACCTTGTCGGCCTTCTGGTTGAAGGTCGCGGAGTGCCAGAACGAGAAGTTGACGTTGTCCTCGACCTGGTCGATGACCCGCGGGTGCTCCGGGTCCTTGATGTCGAAGAGGATGCCGTCACCCATGCAGGCGCCGGCCGCGAGGTCCTCGCTCGGCAGCACGGTGATGTCGTGGCAGCCGGTGGTCTTGGAGACGCCCGGGTTGGTGGGCGCGCCGGGGTTGCCGCCGCCGTCCGGGCCGTCGCCCGGGAAGAGGACGGGGAAGTTCACGACCCGGGCCTGCTCGGGCGCGTGGCGCGGGACCTTGATCACGGAGATGCCGTCGTGCGGGGGCTGGCAGTCCGGGAAGGCGGCGTTGGGCGAGTACGAGGAGACGTAGACGTACACGTCGTCGCGCTTGGGCACCAGGGTGTGCGTGTGCGAGCCGCAGTTCGTCTCGACGGAGGCGACGTACTTCGGGTTGGCGATGTCGCTGATGTCGAAGATCTTCATGCCCTCCCAGGACTCCTTGACCGAGGCGGGCTGGGGCACGCTGGCGCAGGAGTTGTCGCTGCGGGAGGAGTCGGTGGAGAGGAAGAGGAGGTTGCCGGAGACGGACACGTCGTTCTGGGAGCCGGGACACAGCACCTGAGCGACCGTCCGGGGCGACTTCGGGTCGCTGATGTCGAAGATCCGGAAGCCGTCGTAGTTGCCGGCGAAGGCGTACCTGCCCTGGAAGGCCAGGTCGGAGTTGATCCCCTTGAGGGCGTCCTTGGGGATGTTGACGAGGTGTTCGATGTTGGCGCTGTGGACGATCTCGTCCACGCCGGGTATCTCGCCGTTCGTGATGGCGGCGCGGGCCCCGGCGGCCTGCTCGGAGGTGACGGTCTGCTGGGCCGGGCTGTCGCCCGGGTCGGGGGTGGCGGCCGCGGGTCCGGCGACGAGCATGCTGACCAGCAGGCCGGCCGCGGCGGTTGCCACGCCGAGGCGTCTGGTCCTTGCGCGCGGGGTACTCGTGGTACGCAACGAAGGTCACTCCGTCCTCTGTGAGATCCGTTCATGCCTGAACGCTCGATGGACCCCGGCAGTATCTTCCTTAGCGTGCACATCTCAACAGATGGCAACAGAGAAGTAATGAACTTTCCTCGAAACACCGCCCCGCACACCGCCCCGCTGTCCGTGGAGGTCGCGTTGTTGAACCGCCGCCGTGTCCGTGGATCCCTCGCCGTGGCGCTCTCCGCCGTCGCCGTACTCGCCCTCGGCGCCTGCGAGTCGGAGCAGGAGGCATCCAAGTCGGCTCCGAGGTCCGTGAGTTCGAGCGGCCCGGCGGTGATCGCGCCGGGCCGGCCCGGCGAGCCCGCCAAGCGCGTCTCGCCGGAGGAGGCGGCCCGGCTGATGCCCGACGAGCGGCCCAACGGCGCCGACTTCCGTTACGTGCAGATGATGATCGAGCACCACCGGCAGGCGCTCACGATGACCGCGCTCGTCCCGCAGCGGGCCGGGTCCCCCAAGGTGAAGAAGGTCGCCGAGCGGATCGCGGCCGCGCAGGGGCCGGAGATCGGCGCGATGGAGGGCTGGCTGAAGAGCAACGGCGGCCCGCGCCCGCAGTCCGGGCACGACCACCACACCATGCCGGGCATGGCGACCGACGCCCAGCTCGCCGAGCTGCGCGCCGCCCGGGGCGGGGACTTCGACACGCTCTTCCTCAAACTGATGACCGCCCACCACGAGGGCGCGGTGACGATGGCCGCGGAGGTGCTGAGCCAGGGCAACAACGTGCTCGTGGAGGAGATGGCGAACGACGTGATCGCGCAGCAGACGGCGGAGATCGACCGGATGCGGTCGCTGTAGCCGCCCCGCCGGGGGCGCGGGAGCGGTGACGCCCACTCCCCCGGCGGGCCGCCCGGTGCCATGCTGGAGGTCACCGGAAGGCACTTCCCACCGGAAGGGGCGCGTCCGTGTTGCGAGTCGCCGTCGTCGGCGCCGGACCCAGCGGCGTCTACACCGCCCAGGCGCTGGTCGGGCAGAGCGCCGTGCCCGGGATCCGGGTCGACGTACTGGACCGGCTGCCCTGCCCGTACGGTCTGGTGCGGTACGGGGTCGCGCCCGACCACGAGAAGATCAAGTCGCTGCAGGGCAACCTCCGTACGGTCCTGGAGGACGAGCGGATCACGTTCCTCGGCGACGTGGAGGTCGGGGCGCGCGGCCTCACCCCGGCCCGGCTCCTGGAGCTGTACCACGCGGTCGTCTACTGCGTCGGCGCCGCTCGCGACCGGCGGCTCGGGATTCCGGGCGAGGACCTCGACGGCAGCTTCTCGGCCACCGGGTTCGTCTCCTGGTACAGCGCCCACCCGGACGCCGTGCACCAGCGCTTCTGCCTCGACCGGCCGGGCGCCGTGGTGATCGGGGCGGGGAACGTGGCCGTGGACGTGACCCGGCTGCTGCTCCGGCGGGCCGAGGAGCTGCGCCCCACGGACATCCCGCAGGGCGCGCTCACGGCGCTCGCCGCGAGCGGGGTGCGCGAGGTGCACATGGTGGCGCGCCGGGGGCCCGCGCAGGCCCGGTTCACCACCAAGGAGCTGCGCGAACTCGGCGCGCTTCCGGACACCCGCGTCCTGGTCGACCCGGCCGAGCTCGCCCTCGACCCGGCCTGGGCCGATCCGTCCGGCCTGCCGGCCGTGAACCGGCGCAATCTGGAGGTGGTACGGGGGTGGGCGGCGGACCCGGGCAGCGGCGCGGGCGCGCGCTCGGTGCGGCTGCGGTTCTTCCTGCGGCCGGTGGAGATCCTCGGCACGGACGGCCGGGTCACGGCGGTGCGCTTCGAGCGCACGGAGCCGGACGGGACGGGCGGGATCCGGGGCACGGGGCGGTACGAGGAGATTCCGGCCGGGCTCGTGCTGCGGGCGGTCGGCTACCGGGGCGTCCCGCTGCCCGGGCTGCCGTTCGACCCGGCGCGGGGCACGGTCCCTCACGAGGCGGGCCGGGTGCTGCGGGACGGGGCGCCGTCGCCCGGCGAGTACGTGGCGGGCTGGATCAAGCGCGGCCCGACCGGCGTGATCGGCACCAACCGCCCGTGCGCCAAGGAGACGGCCGCCTCGCTGCTCGCCGACGCGGACCTCCTCGCCCGCCGGCCGGTGGTGCCCGACCCGGTGGAAGCCCTGCGCAAGCTCGGCCACGAGCCGGTGGAGTGGCACGGCTGGCTGGCCATCGAGCGGGCCGAGGCGGCGCTCGGGGGCACGCTCGGCCGGGGCCCGGTGAAGATCCCGGACTGGGCGGGGCTGCGGGAAGCGGCGCGGCGGTAGTGGGTGCCGGCCTGGTGGGGACGCCGGGCGGCGCGGCGATAGGGGCGCCGACCTGGCAGGCACGCAGGGCGGCGCGGCGGTAGGAGTGCCGACCTGGCGCGCACGCAGGGCGGCGCGGCTTCGGGGGATCGCGGCGCTGCTACGGGGCTAGGCGCCGGGGGTCTCGGCCCGGCGGCCGGCCTGGGACTCGGCGGCGGCGAGGACCGTGTCGAGGAGGCCGGGGAAGAGCGCGTCGAGGTCGTCGCGGCGGAGCATGTTGAGCTTGGCGGTGCCGCGGTAGAGCTGCCGGACGACGCCGCTCTCGCGGAGCACGCGGAAGTGGTGGGTGCTGGTCGACTTGGTGACCGGGAGCTCGAAGTACGAGCAGGCGAACGCGTCCGCCGTGCCGCGGGCCATGTCGCGCACGATCCGCAGCCGCACCGGGTCGGAGAGCGCGTGCAGCACGGCCTCGATCCGGATCTCCTCGCGTGCGGGGTGCTCCAGGACCCGGGGGTTGGTCGCGGTCGTCACGGCGGCGGCTCCACGGATCTCGGGACGGGCTCGGGGCTCTCGGGCAGGGACTTCGACCATTGTACGAGAATCCTCGTAGTTTGACAGGCGCCGTACTACGACGAGTATCGTACGAGTGCATCCGAACCCGGCACGTCCAACGGAGTCCGCCATGAGCGCCGCCCTCTTCGAGCCCTATACCCTCAGGTCCGTCACCGCACCGAACCGCGTCTGGATGGCCCCGATGTGCCAGTACTCGGCGGAGCCGACGGGCCCGGGCGCGGGCGTCGCGGGCGACTGGCACTTCGCGCACTACGCGGCCCGCGCCACCGGCGGCGCCGGACTGATCCTGCTGGAGGCCACGGCCGTCTCCCCCGAGGGCCGGATCAGCCCTTACGACCTCGGCATCTGGGACGACGCCCAGATCGAGGGCCTGCGCCGGATCACCGACTTCCTCACTGCGCACGGGACCGTTCCGGGCATCCAGATCGGACATGCAGGCCGCAAGGCGGCCACCCACCGCCCCTGGGAGGGCAGCGGTCCGGTCGACCCCGACGGCGGCCTGGCCTGGCAGCCGGTCGGCCCGAGCCCGGTCGCGTTCGACGACCGGCACGTCGTCCCGGCCGAGCTCTCGGTCGGGCAGATCCACGAGATCACCGCGCAGTTCGCGGCCGCCGCGCGCCGCGCCCTCGCCGCCGGCTTCAAGGTCGTGGAGGTGCACGGCGCCCACGGGTATCTGATCGGCCAGTTCCTCTCCCCGTTCAGCAACCGCCGCACCGACGCCTACGGCGGCTCCTTCGAGAACCGCACCCGCCTCGCCCTGGAGGTCGTCGACGCCGTGCGCGCCGAATGGCCGGAGGAGCTGCCGCTCTTCTTCCGCATCTCGGCCACCGACTGGCTGGAGGAGCAGGGCTGGACGGCCGACGAGACCGTGCGACTGGCCGCGCTCCTGCGCGAGCACGGCGTCGACCTGCTCGACGTCTCCACCGGCGGCAACGGCGGCCCGGCCCGGATCCCGGTCGCCCCCGGCTACCAGGTGCCCTTCGCCGCCCGGGTGCGGGCCGAGGCCGGCCTCGCCGTCGCGGCCGTCGGTCTGATCACGGAGAGCGAGCAGGCCGAGAAGATCCTCGCGAACGGCGAGGCGGACGCCGTGCTGCTCGGCCGCGAACTGCTGCGCGACCCGTCCTGGCCGCGTCGCGCGGCGCGCGAGCTGGGCGCGGACGTCGTCGCCCCGCGGCAGTACGCCCGGGCCTACTGAGCCCCGTCACCGGCTCGGACCGCATCGGCGGCCCGAGCCGGGCAACACGCCCCTGACCTGGGGGTGAGCGGTCTCCGGGGGCCGTTGTCAGTGGTGCGGTGCAGACTTGCCCGTATCCGCGACAACGGCGTCCTGGAGGTGTCGGCATGACCGACGTGCTACTGACCGTAGGGACCCGCAAGGGTCTGTTCATCGGCCGCGGGCGAGACGGCCGATGGGAGTTCGACGAACCGCACTTCAACGCGCAGGCGATCTACTCGATCGGGATCGACACCCGCCGCGCGACGCCCAGAATCCTGGTCGGCGGGGACAGTTCCCACTGGGGCCCCTCCGTCTTCCACTCCGACGACCTCGGCGCGAGCTGGACCGAACCGGCCACGCCCGCCGTCAAGTTCCCGCAGGACACCGGGGCTTCGCTGGAGCGGGTCTGGCAGCTGCACCCGGCGCCCGCGCACTCCCCGGACGTCGTGTACGCGGGGACGGAGCCGGCCGCGCTCTTCAGATCCGCCGACGGTGGCGAGTCCTTCTCTCTCGTGCGCCCGCTCTGGGAGCATCCCACCCGCGACAAGTGGGTGCCGGGCGGAGGCGGCGAGGCGGTGCACACGGTGGTGACGGACGCGCGTGACGCGGACGCGGTGACGGTGGCCGTGTCGACGGCGGGCGTCTTCCGCTCACGGGACGGCGGGGCGAGCTGGGCGCCGTCCAACGACGGGGTGTCGGCGGTGTTCCTGCCGGACCCGCACCCGGAGTTCGGCCAGTGCGTGCACAAGATCGCACAGGACGCGGGCGACCTGGACCGGCTGTATCTGCAGAACCACTGGGGCGTGTTCCGCAGCGACGACGGCGGCGGCCGGTGGACCGACATCGGCGCCGGGCTGCCCTCCGACTTCGGCTTCGCCGTCGCCGCGCATCCGCACCGGCCGGACACCGCCTATGTCTTCCCCATCACCGCCGACTCCGACCGCGTCCCGGCCGGCCGGCGCTGCCGCGTCTACCGGACGACGGACGCCGGGGCGAGCTGGGAGCCGCTGACCAAGGGCCTGCCCGAGGGCGACCACTACGGCACGGTGCTGCGCGACGCCCTGTGCACGGACGACGGCGACCCGGCGGGCGTCTACTTCGGCAACCGGAACGGCGAGTTGTACGGCAGCGCGGACGACGGGGACAGCTGGCAGCTGCTCGCCGACCACCTGCCGGACGTGCTGTGCGTACGGGCGGCGGTGATCGGATGACCAACCACTGACCGGCGACGGGGCGCGGGCCGGGGGCGGGCCCAAAGCCGGAGCGGGGCCGGGGGCCGGAGCCGGGCGGGGTCGGGCGGGTCGGGCCCAAGGCCGCCGCCGGGCCGGAGCGGCGCCAGGCCAAAGGCCGGAGCCGGGCCCAAGGCCGAATGGGGGTCGGCGGCGGGCGGGAGCCGGGACGGACCGGAGCTGGGCCGGATCCAAGACCGGAGCCGGGCCGGGCCCGAGATCAGGCCGGGGCGCGGGCCAGGTGAGGGCCCGGAGCCGGGCCCCAGGGCGGGCGGGAGCCGGTGCGGACCGGAGCCGGGCCCCAGGGCGGGCCTTTTCGCGGGCGTCGGGTCAGTCGGTCCGGTGGGCCGGCGGATGCGGGCTCAGCGGACGCGCTTCGTCTCCGTTGCCGTTCTCGTCCGGGTCCGCCTTGCCGTTCTTCGGCCAGCCGTTCTTCGCTCCTCGGGAGGTGCCGGGCTTGGGCCGGTCGGAGGGCCGCCCGCGGACCTGGTCGCGCGTGTTCCCGTCGCGCTCCGCACGGTGGGCGTCCGGGTCGGGCAGGCTCGGCTCGGGCGGGGCCGGGCGGGGCGGCCGCGAGGTGGGGCGCTCGGGGGTGCGCCGCGGCGCGGAGCTGCCGGGTTCGGGGTCCGGGGTCGGGGCCGGACCGTCGCCGAGACGGCCGGGCAGGTCTCCGGAGGCGAGGGCGACGCCGCCCAGGGCCAGGCTCGCGAGCAGTCCGGCCAGGAGCGTGCGCAGGGAGCGGCGGCGAGGGCGGCGGCCCGTGGCGGGGGTCCAGTCGTCGCGTCGGCGGGTGAGCGCGCCGGCCAGCATGCCCGCGTCACGGGTGGCACGGAAGGCGGCGAGGGCGGCGGGGTCGACCTCGGGGTTCACGCCGCCCTCGGTCAGCGCGGTGCGCAGTGCGTCCTCCAGGGCGCCGTGTTCGTCGCCGTGCGGCATTGCGTCACCTCCCCTTTCCCCTGATTTCTCGTGCGAGTCGCTTAAGTCCCCTGTGTGCGGCGGACCGTACCGCACCGGGACGTTTGCCCAACACTCGGGCGGCGGTCGGCCCGTCGAGGCCGACGACGACGCGGAGCAGCACGGCCTCGGCCTGGTCCCTCGGCAGGCCCTTGACCAGCGCGAGCGCCTGCTCGGTGGACAGGGCCTCCAGCGCCTCGCCGGCGGTGTCGGCGGCAGCGGGCAGGTCGAGGAGGTCCGGCTCGACCTGGGCGGGGCGGGGACGGGAGCGCTCGCGGCGCAGGTGGTCGAGGGCCCGGTGGCGGGCGATGGTCGCGGTCCAGCCGCGGAATCCGGGGCCGTCGCCGCGGAACCGGCCGAGGTCGCGGGCGATCTCCAGCCACGCCTCGGCGGCCACGTCCTCGGCGTCCGCGCCGACGAGTCCGCGTACGTAGCCGAGCAGGCCGGGGTAGACCGTGCGGTATGCCTCGGCGAAGGCGTCCTCGTCGCCGCGCTGCGCCCGTTCGACGGCCGCGCCGAGCCGTGCGTCGTGAAGCGCCGCGGACGCACGACTGCCGGCCCCCTCGCTCACACGTCCCTCTTCACAGCCGGTCCCGTCAGGAAACTCCGGCCGCGCCCGTGAGCCGGAAGGCTCCATCCTGTCAGACCGTCAGCACCGGCCCGCGGTCCGCCCGTCCGAGGGGCAGCCCCGGTGACGCGGCCGCGGCGGGCGGCGTCCGTGCAGGGTGAGGTAGTAGGTCCGGAGGGACTCCTGAGGGCCGATCTCGAAGCGGTTCACGGTCCGGCCGAGGGGGTTCCAGAGCCGGCCGTCGGGCATCCGTACGGCGACGGGGTGCTCGAAGGCGCTGCGGACGGGGTGGTCCGCCGGCAGGTCCACCCATAAGGCACCGGCCTGGCGCACCAGCACCTCCCCGACGTATGCGCCCAGATCGAGCAAGGGTCCGGCCACGTCGCGGCGTTGGGCCGTGCCTCTTCTGAGGCCGTCGATGAGCCGGTCGACGACGGCCAGGCTGGCCACGCTGTAGTCCAGCGGCAGGCGCGCCCGCGCGGTGACGCGGGCGACGAACTCGGAGGCGTACCGCTCCATCTCGGCCGCCCGCGGTGCATGTTCTTCGCGATCCATCCCTGATCACCCCTGCCCCTCGACGCGTCGCGGCGGGATCGGGTGGACCCGCCGGATGATCAAGCGGATCCCGCGCCGGGAACATCACGGGGCGGCAAGGTGACGCTGGTCACAAGCGACTTGACAAGGCGTCAGGTGTCACCGGGCGTCAGTGCCCGCGGTGGCGTCGGAGCTCGGGCCGGCGCAGGTGCCGCGCCCGAAGACGCCTTCCGCGGTTGAGCTCTGGACGTGGCGTCCGGCCACGGTGAGGCCGCAGCTCGCCCGGCCGCCCTTCGCGCCGAGCGTGACGCTGACCGCCGGGGTCGCGCCCTGGGGCAGTCGCACGGTCTTGCGCCACGGCAGGACGGCATTCCTGACGGTGCCCTCGGCGTCACCGGCCTCCCGGTAGGAGATGTCGGCCGTGCCCTCGCCGAGGACCTCGTACGCCACCTCGGTCGTGCGCGCCCCGGACCGGTCACCGGCCCCCGGCCGGTCAGTCCCGGCGGGACCGCCGGAGCCGGTGACGACGTACGCGAGGAGCGCGCCGGACACCAGCAGCAGGATCCCGGCGCCCATGGCCGTGAATCGACGGCCGCGACGGTGCGGCTCCGGTGCGGTTTCGGGGTCTCCGGGTCCTTCCGGACCGACCCGGTCTTCCGTGGCTGACATGACTTCTGCTCTTTCGATCGGCGGAAACTGCGGGAACGCGCGAGCACGGAAATGCGGAAATTCCGCTGCGTTATACACCACGGAGATCCCCGAAATCCAGGGAGCGGAACAATCAGGCATATCCTCCTCCCACACTCCCGCCATCTGCCGACACCCCATCAAATGACCGTTTTCTGAAAGTGTTTGACTCTGCGTCGGCCGCTTGATTAGAAACCCTCCGCCCGCTCCCATGGACGGGTGGGCATTCTCGGCCGATGGAAGGATTGGCGTGAAAGTGAGATTCGGGCGGGCCATAGCCTGTCTCGTGGTTTCCGCGGTGACATCCACGATGCTGCCGCAATCCGCATACGCGGTGGCGACGAACACCGCAGGGGTTTCCGGGGACGACGGCGGGGGCATCGTCGATTCCCTCAAGGGCTGGTTCTCGGACGACGATCCGGGCGAAAGCGTTCCGCAACAGCCCTCGACGGGCGGCACGCCGGTGCTGCCCAGCCGGGAGAAGCTGCCCCGGGGCAAGGCCGCGCCGAAGCCGCGGCGGGTCGCGGAGCTGACCGGGCGGCGCACCGCGACCGCCCGTTACTGGCAGCTGTCCGACGGCCGGGTGCAGGCGGAGGTGTCGGCGGTCCCGACCGGCTACCGGGCGGGCTCGTCCTGGAAGGACATCGACCCGACGGTCACCGCCGGGCGGACGGCGGACTACCCGTTCGCCAACACCACCAACGCCGCGAGCACGTGGTTCGGCGCGGACGCGAGCCGGCTGCTGCGCTTCCGGGCAGCCGACGGGCACGCCGTGACCCTGGGCCTGAAGGGCGCCGGCCGGCTCACTCCGGTCGCCAAGGGCGACACGGTGACCTACCGCGACGCGGTGGCCGGCGCCGACCTCGTGTACCGGGTCGGCCCGGGCCGGGTGAAGGAGAACATCGTCCTCGGCAGCCGGCCCGCCGGCCCGGTGACGTTCACGTTCACGCTGGACACCAGCGGCCTGACGCCGAGGGCGGCGAAGGACGGCTCGATCGGCCTGTACGGCGAGGGCGCGGCTCCCGTCCTGGTGATTCCGGCCGCGTTCATGACGGACGCCGGGAAGGACGCCCGCTCGCCGTACGGCACCGGCCACAGCAGCGCCGTCACGCAGCGGCTCAGCCGCGCGGGCAAGGGCTGGCAGCTCACCGTCACGCCCGACGCGAGGTGGCTCGCCGCGCCGGAGCGCCGCTATCCGGTGACCATCGACCCGACGATCTCCATCGCGCCGACGCCCAGCACCGCGCAGGACGTGATGATCTCGTCGGACGGCCCGACGACCAACTACGACGACAACTGGCGTCTCTCGGTCGGCAACACCTCCACCGGCGCCTCGCGCGCGCTGCTGAGGTTCCCGGTCGGCAGCATCCCGGCCGGCACCAAGCTGGACTCGGCCGACCTCAGGCTGTACTTCGACCAGTACCACACCACGGGCGACACCGAGGTGCAGCTGGAGGCGCACCGCGCGACCGACGCGTGGAGCGAGTCCACGGCCACCTGGAACAACGCCAACGCGATCACGGGTGAGCTGTCGGGTACGGCGGTCGTCGTCGACGACGGCGACAGCGGCCGTACCGCCGCCGTCGGCGCGTGGCCCGCGTCGGGGAACACGGCGTACACGCAGTACGCGGTGAACCAGGACTACCTGTACAACAAGGACTCGGTCGCGGGTGACACGTACACCTGGCAGCCGAGCCTCCCCGAGGACGGCACCTACCAGGTCGAGACGCACTACGTCCCGGCCGCCGACCGTGCGACGAACGCCCCGTACACCGTCACCTTCGACGGCGGCACGAAGACCTACACGGTCAACCAGCAGGCCGGTACGGCCGGTGTCTGGAAGACGCTGGGCTCGCACCCGTTCAAGGCCGGCACGCTCGGCAAGATCGTCCTCGGTGACGGTCCGGTCTCGACCGCGACCTCGGTGATCGCGGACGCGGTGCGGTTCACCAAGGGCGGTGTGGTCACCAAGCAGCCCGGTGAGCTGAACACCTGGCACAGCTTCCCCGTCACCAGGACGGTCCAGCAGTGGATCGACGGCACCTACGTCAACAACGGCTTCGTCATCAAGGCCGGTGACGAGTCCGCGAACGGACCGAAGGGCGGTCCGCGCTACGAGGGCAGCGAGTTCGGGTACGGCGGCGAGGCCGCCAACTACCCGCGGCTCGTGCTGACCTTCGGCCGGCAGGGCGTGGACCTCGCGGCCCCGTCCGTCATCCACGACACGGGCGCGGAGCTGAACTGGTCGGCGTACCAGGACAAGGACCCGATCGGCACCGGCGACGACATCGTCGAGTACCAGGTCCACCGCTCGGTCAGCCAGACCTTCACCCCGTCCGCCGCCACGCTCGTCGCGCCCGTCGCGAAGACCGTGACCTCGTTCACCGACACCACCGCGGTGCCGACGAAGGCGGACGACCCCGACCCGTACGGCCGCGCCTACTACTACATGGTCGCGGTCAAGACGAAGGACGGGCAGGTCGTCGCGGCGCCCACCCAGCTCGTCCGGCTGCCGAAGGCCGGCCGGACGACGAAGGTGCTCGACGCCACGCAGGACACCACGCTGTCCTCGGCCCGCCCGACCCTCACCCACGACACGATCGACGACGGCGGCCCGAAGAACTGGCTGAGCGTCGGCAACAACTCCGCCACCTACGGCGACACCCGTGCCGTGCTCAAGTTCCCGGCCCTCGGCATCCCGGCCACGGCCCGGGTGCTCGACGCCAAGGTGCGCCTGTGGAGCACCCAGACGGTGCAGGACGCCGCCGGCGCGGTGTACGAGATCCGTCCGCTGACCCGCGACTTCGACGAGTCCGCCGCCACCTGGCAGAAGGCGGACGCCGCCACCTCCTGGACCACCCAGGGCGGCGACTTCGGCGCCGCGGCCGGTGACACCGGTGCGATGACCAACGACCCGGCCCGGCACGACTGGAGCGTCGTCTCGATGGCCCAGTCGTGGGTGACCACCCCCGCCTCCCAGCAGGGCGTGGTCATCAAGATGGCCGACGAGGCCGCGTCGCAGGAGCGCACCCTGTTCCTGTCGTCCGAGGGCACCGAGCAGCGGCTGCGCCCGCGGCTGGTGGTCACGTACGTCGACTCGACCACCGAGTCGACGTACTACGCGCCGCAGACGCCCGCGCGGATGACGCCGAACACCGACTACACGGTCGACTTCAACCTGACCAACACCACCGCGGCGAACTGGCCGGCGGCCGACCACGTCCTCAGCTACCGGTGGACGCTGCCGGACGGCACCGACGTCACCAACGGCGGAAACCAGCTCCAGACCGCCCTGCCCGCCGACGTCGCCCCCGGCGGCTCGGTGAACCTGCAGGCGGTGGTGCGCACGCCCATCAACTCCGACAACGGCAACAAGCGCACGGACTACGTGCTGACCTGGGACGTCCTGGACAAGACGGCGGGCACCTGGACCTCGGGCACCGCCGGCATCCCCGGTCTGGCGCAGAACGTGGCGGTGGAGGACCCGACCTCCAACCAGCTGGGCATGGAGAAGTTCTACGCCTACACGGGCAAGAACACCGGCGCCGGCTCGACCGTCATGAACAACCTGTCGTCCGGCAACAGCGTCTGGCAGTACAACGCCTTCACCAACCCCGGCCGCGGTGTCACCACCTTCGCCCGGTTCGCGTACAACAGCCTGGACACCTCGGACACGGTCTCCGGTCCCGGCTGGTCCTTCCAGGCCGCCGGCCCGATCCGGCTCGGCGCGCCGCTGGAGTTCCACCCCAAGCCGAGCCCGACCGAGATCCGGCTCCCGGACGGCGACGGGACCACGCACGTCTTCCGCAAGCAGCCGGACGGCTCCTGGAAGGCCCCGGCGGGCGTCCACTACAAGCTGACGGCGAAGCCCGGCCTGGACTGCACCCCGCTGAAGGACCCGGTCCCCGACGCCTGGACGCTGGCCCGTCCGGACGGCTCCCGGTTCCTGTTCGGCTGTGACGGGTATCTGACGTCGCTGGTCGAGAAGAACGGCAACACGCAGACCTACACGTACGAGGAACGCAAGTCCAACAACAAGCCGACCAAGTTCCTCTCGTACATCACCGACCCGGTCGGCCGGCAGACGCTGACGGCCGAGTACTACTCGAAGGCCGACAGCTCCAACCCGAAGATCATCGACCACATCAAGTCGATGACCGACATCTCCGGTCGCAAGGTCACCTTCGAGTACTCCGACAAGGGCCTGCTCACCAAGCTGACCGACGGCGCCGGCTCCACCCAGCCGAAGGTCTTCGGCTTCGAGTACGACGCCACCCAGGGCAACAAGAACGTCAAGCTCGTCAAGGCCACCGACCCGCGCGGCAACGCCACCACCATGGCGTACTACGCCCCGCAGAACGGTGACGACCCGAAGTACCACTGGTGGACCAAGACGATCACCGACCGTCTCCAGGGCACCACGGGCTTCACCTACGCGGTGGACGCCGCCAACGCCAAGTTCACCGACTCCAGGGTCACCGACGCCGAGTCGCACTCCACCAGCTACGTCACCGACGACTTCGGCCGCGCCGTCCAGACGACGAACGCCAAGTCGCAGACGATGAAGCTGTCGTGGGACGCGGACAACAACGTCACGTACATGGAGGAGAACAACGGCGCCAAGACCGCGTACTGCTACGACCAGAAGACGGGCTACCCGCTCTGGAAGCGCGACGCGGAGAACAACAAGGCGGGCGTGCCGCCGGCTTCGGACTGCGCTCCGGGCACCTACCCGGCGAACTCCACGCAGTACGTGTACCAGACCCGCGCCGACGGCTACGCGGCCGACCTCTTCACCAAGACCTCGCCCGAGGGCCGGAAGTGGCAGTTCGGCTACGACACCTTCGGCAACCTGAAGACGGTCACCGACCCGAAGGGCGTCGCCACCGCGACGGCGGGCGACTACACCACGACGTACGAGTACGACGCCTACGGCCAGCTGACCAAGGCGACCGACGCCAACGGCAACGCCGACACCAACAGCGACTTCGGTCCCGCCGGCTTCCCGCGGACGATGACCGACGCGCTGAACAACACCTCGACCTTCGTCTACGACGAGCGCGGCAAGGTCACCGAGGTCACCGACCCGCTGGGCAAGAAGACCACGCAGACGTACGACACCTTCGGACGTCCGCTGGTCAAGACCCAGCCCAAGGACCAGGCCACCGGTGACCTGATCACCGCCCCGGCCCCCGTGTACGACGCCAACGACAACGTCACCACGTCGACGGCGCCCAACGGCGCGGTGTCCACCGCGGTGTACGACGCGGCCGACCAGATGACCTCGGCGACCGCGCCGAAGTACACGTCGACCTCGGACGAGCGCAGGACGACGTACACCTACGACAAGGTCGGCGACCTCCTCACGACGACCGAGCCGAAGGGCACACTGACCACCTCGGACGCGACGGACTTCGTCACGACCAACTACTACAACGAGATCTACCAGCTCACCTCCGTCGTCAACGCCGAGGGTGACAAGGTCAGTTACGAGTACGACGACGCCGGCAACACCACCAAGGTCGTCGACCCGAAGAAGAACGCCACGGCCGACCCGGCCGACTACACCACCCTGACCGCCTACGACCTGGACCACCGGGCCACCGCGGTCACGGACGCCGCCGGCAAGACCACCAGGAAGTCCTACGACAAGGACAACCTGGTCGTCTCCACGACGGACGCCGAGAACAACACCACGCTCATCAGCTACGACGAGCGGGGCAAGCGGACCGAGGTCAAGGTCCCGCACAGCGGCACCTCGCCGATCACCTACCGCGCGACCCGGTACGAGTACGACCAGGTCGGCAACACCACCAAGGTGATCACCCCGCGAGCGGTCGACGCGGGGACGACCACGGCCTTCACCGCCCGCACCGAGTACGACGCGCTGAACCGGCCCAAGCGCCAGTACCAGCCGTACGACCCGGCGGACGGCGTCCACAACAACCCCAACGTCTACACGGAGACCGTGTACGACGCCGCGGGCCGGGTGGCGAAGACCTCGATGCCGCCGTCGGCGGGCCAGACGGTCCGCAACGACACCACCTTCAGCTACTACGACAACGGCTGGACGAAGAGCACCACGGATCCGTGGGACATCACGACCAGCTACGACTACGACCGGCTCGGCAAGCAGACGGCCCGGACCCTGACCTCGGCGGGCGGCTCCTCCAACCGCACGATGACCTGGTCGTACTACCCGGACGGCAAGGTCAGGTCCCGTTCCGACGACGGCGTCCCGGTGGGCAGGTCGGTGGTCCTGGTGGACAACTCCGACACCCAGCACACCTCCGCCACGGGCACCTGGGCCACCGGGAACCTCAGCGGGCAGCAGGGCTACGACCACCGCACCCACGCGGCCGGTACGGGCACGGACGCCTTCACGTGGGGGCTCGACATCCCCAAGGACGGCACGTACACCGCGTACGTGAAGTACCCGAAGGTGACCGGGGCCGCCACCACCGCGAAGTACACCCTCGTCCACGGCACGACCACCGAACCGGCGGTCACCAAGGACCAGAACGCGGCCACCGGCACCTGGGTCGGCCTCGGCAGCTACTCCCTCAAGCAGGGCGAGAGCACCACGCTGAAGCTGGACCAGAACAGCGCCGGCGTCGTGGTCGCGGACGCGGTCAAGCTGGTCCGTGACAACTCCGCGGAGACCGACACCGAGAAGCGGACGTTCAGCTACGGCTACGACGTCAACGGCAACCTGATCTCGATCGGCGACACGTCCTCCGGGGCGAAGATCGACGCCTACGCCGTCACGTACACCGGCCTCGACCAGGTCCAGAAGGTGACCGAGTCGCTGGCCGGCGTGGAGAAGAAGGCGACGTCGTACACGTACGACGCCAACGGGCAGTCGGAGACCGTCAGTCACCCCGACCAGTACTCCAAGTACACCTACGACCTGCGGGAGAAGGTCAAGACGGTGTCCGTCGGCACGTCCGCGACCGACGCCTCCCCCAAGGTCACCTCGTACACGTACACGGACCGCGCCCAGAAGCTGAGGGAGACCAAGGCCAACGGCAACACCGTCGACTACACCTACTTCCTCGACGGCGCGGTGAAGTCGACGACGGAGAAGAAGGCCGACGGCACCACGCTGGTCGCCTCCCACACCTACGCGTACGACTCCAACGGCAACAAGTCGCAGGACGTCGCGAAGAAGATGAACGCCGACAACCGTTCGGCGTACCTCGACTCCACGACCGACCTCACCTACGACCCGGCCGACCGGCTCGTCAAGTCGGTCAAGACTGGCAACGGCGCCGGTACGGAGACGTACGAGCACGACGACAACGCCAACGTCATCAGCCAGAGCATCAAGGGAACGAGCACCGCGTTCCGCTACGACCGCAACCGGCTGCTGACCTCGACGACCTCGGGCGTCGAGGCCGACTACAGCTACGACCCGTTCGGCCGCCAGCAGTCGGTGATCTCCGGCGGCAAGGTGATCGAGCGGAGCGTGTACGACGGCTTCGACCACGTCGTGGAGTCCCAGAAGGCGGACGCCACCGGCGCGCTGAAGTCGACGACGTACACCTTCGACCCGCTGGACCGCACCGCGTCGAAGACGGCGGACGGCAAGACCACCGACTTCGAGTACCTGGGCCTGTCGAGCGAGGTCCTCGACGAGAAGGTGGCCGGCGCGCTGACCAAGTCGTTCCAGTACAGCCCGTGGGGCGAGCGCCTGTCGCAGACCAAGCGCAACACCGACGGCACGTCCGAGGACGGCTACTACGGCTACAACAGCCACACCGACGTCGAGACCCTGACCGACAAGAACGGTGACACCAAGGCCACTTACGGCTACACCGCCTACGGCAACAACGACGCCACCGAGTTCACCGGCATCGACAAGCCCGACGCGGCCGACCCCACCAAGGAGCAGTACAACCCCTACCGCTTCAACGCCAAGCGCTGGGACGCCCAGTCCGGCACGTACGACATGGGCTTCCGCGACTACAACCCGGGGCTCAACCGCTTCACCACCCGGGACATGTACAACGGCGCCCTCGCCGACATGAGCCTCGGCGCGGACCCGTACACCAGCAACCGCTACGCCTTCACCGGCGGCAACCCGACGAGTTTCGTCGAGTTCGACGGCCACTTCCTCTTCGCGATCCCGCTCGTCTACTGGGCGGCCGCGGCGGCACTGGGCACGGCGCTGTACGCGTCGACGCCGCAGGGCCAGAAGAACCTGGCGGACGCCGGGGCGGCCGTGGGCAGCATGCTGATGCCGTCCCCGGACACCAGCGGTGACAGCGACTCGGACGACGAACCGCGTCCGGGTCCCACCCCCTCGCCGTCGCCGGGCCCGCAGCCCAGGCCCATGCCGCGGCAGACCGACACCAACAACCCGCGCTGCGACACGACGCCTCTGATCGACGGAGGTCGGATCTACGGCGGGCTGGAGGAGTACACGGACCACGCGGGGAACAAGGGCTGCCGGGCGACCGGCGCCTATGCCTTCCTCAACAAGAACGACCGCAGGTCGCGGACCGGAGCGGGCGGTTATCCCGTGTGCCCCGAATGCGAACCGTCCGTCCAGCCGGAGGGAATGGGAGAAATCGCGGCAGGAGGCGGAAACCCGCAGGCGGGCCACCTGATAGGTTACTGGGGCGGCGGCACCGGCCAGGATGTCCGCAACCTGGTCGCTCTGCACGGCAGGGCGAATGCCCGAATGGCCAGCAAGGTCGAGTCCTATGGATGGAAGGCCCTGAACGGCGACAACCAGCTGTTCATGTCGGTCGTGCCCATCTACGGCGACCCCCATTCGGCCGTTCCGACGACCGTTCAGGTCGGAATGACCGTGTACAGCCCGCAGGGGAACATCGTGGACAGCTACTCGTGCACCGCGATCAACTCCCCGACCGGAATCGGCTCGACGTGCTAGAAGGGGTCTAGTGGTGGCAACACTGGCGGAGATTCAAGCCCTGTTGGGCGAACCCCGGTTCAACTGGTCGGACCCGGCGCCGTGGATCGCGCTCGAGCAGGAACTCGGCGTCGAACTCCCCGCGGACTTCCGCGAGATCGTGGACGCCTACGGTTCGGTCTCGATCAACGGACAGCTGTACCTGAAGCACCCCGCCGGCCATCTTCTGCACAGCCTGGTGAAGGACATCAGGATGGACCTCGAGTTCTGGCGCGAGGAGGACATGGCCGAGTTCCTGCCCAGCCGGGCGGGGGCGGGCCCCGGGGAAGTGCTGCCGGTGGCGACGGCGACGACGGGCGAGGCGGTCTTCCTCCGCGTCCCCGACGACTCCTCGTCGCCCTGGCGCGTGGTGGTCCAGGAAATGGACAGTCCGGCGTGGACCCTCTACGAGATGACGTTCAGCGAGTGGTTGCTGGCCTATCTCAAGGGGAGGGACGTGACGTTGTGCGTCCGCGACCGGGCGCCTGAGGGACCGTTCTACGAGTTCCTGCCCTGACGGTCCCCGAACGCGTTCCCGAACGCGTTCCCTGACCGAGCATGACCGCGGTGGTCCCTCCCGTCCTGGTGACGGGAGGGGCCACCGTGTCGCATGCGGCCACGGCGGGCGCCCCGGCGGCGCGCGGCGTTGTCGGAGTGCGCCAGTAGAGTGACGGCGTGGCAGCACGACCGTTGAACGAAATCGTCGAGGCCGGGTGGGCGCACGCGCTCGCGCCGGTGGCCGAACGCGTCGCCTCGATGGGCGACTTCCTCCGGCAGGAGATCGCCGCCGGGCGGACCTACCTTCCGTCGGGGGCGAACGTCCTGAGGGCGTTCCAGCAGCCCTTCGACGAGGTGCGGGTCCTCATCGTCGGCCAGGACCCCTATCCCACGCCCGGGCACGCCGTGGGCCTGAGCTTCTCGGTGGCGCCGGACGTGCACCCGCTGCCGCCGAGCCTGGAGAACATCTACCGGGAAATGCACGCCGATCTGGGCCTGCCCCGGCCCTCGAACGGCGATCTGACGCCGTGGACCCGGCAGGGCGTCCTGCTGCTCAACAGGGCCCTCACCACGGCCCCGCGGCGGCCGGGAGCGCACCGGGACAAGGGCTGGGAGGCGGTCACCGAGCAGGCGATCCGGGCGCTCGCCGCGCGCGGGAAGCCTCTCGTCTCGATCCTCTGGGGGCGGGACGCCCGCAACCTGCGGCCGCTGCTCGGCAGTCTGCCGGCGATCGAGTCCTCGCATCCCTCGCCGATGTCGGCGGACCGCGGCTTCTTCGGCTCCCGGCCGTTCAGCCGCACCAACGAGCTGCTTCTCCGCCAGGGCGCCGAGCCCGTGGACTGGCAGCTGCCGTGACGCTTGTCGTCGGCGTCGACTCCGGGGGCTCGGGACTGCGGATCGCCCTCGCGCGGGCCGCTGACCGGTTGGTCCTGGAGACGGTGGCGTCGCGGGAGCCGGTGCGGACCGGGCCGGGCGGGATCGACGCCGGGCAGCTGCTCGGCCGACTGCTCCCCGCCGTCGAGGCGATGCGTGAGCGGGCGGCCGAACGGGCCGGTGGCGAGCCGGTGGTGGCCGTCGCCGTCGGGGCGGCCGGGATGGCGACGCTCGGCGACCGTCTGCGGGACGAGCTGCCGGAAGCGCTCGAACGGGCCTGGGGCGTACGGCGGCTCGCGCTCGCGGCCGATGCCGTCACCGCGTACGCCGGGGCGCTCGGGCAGCGTCCGGGAGCGGTCGTGGCGGGTGGCACCGGTCTGATCGCGCTCGGCACCGATCTGGCCGGCTGGCGGCGGGCCGACGGCTGGGGTCATCTGCTCGGCGACTGCGGCAGCGGGGCCTGGATCGGCCGGGCCGGACTCGAGGCGGCGATGCGGGCGTACGACGGCCGGCGCGGCGGTTCGGCCGCGCTGCTCGCGCGCGCCGAGCTGCGCTTCGGGCCGGCGGCCGGACTGCCGGGCGAGCTGTATCCGCGGACGGACCGGCCGGCCGTGCTCGCCTCGTTCGCGCCGGAGGTGGCGGAGTGCGCCGTCGCCGGCGACCCGGTGGCGTCGGACGTCCTGGCGCGCGCCGCGACGCACATCGCGGAGGCCGCGGCGGCCGTCTGTCCCGTGGGCACGGACGGTGAAGTGGCCCTGACGGGCGGGCTGTTCAGGCTGGGCGAGCCCTTGCTGGGGCCGCTGCGCGCGGAGCTCCGGACGCTGCTGCCGGGGGCTCGCGAGGTGGTCGCCGCGGGCGATCCGCTGGCGGGGGCGGTGACGATCGCGGGTGCGCTCGCGGAGGGCACGCTCCGCCTGCCGGAGGACCCTCGACTACTGCAACTCACCAGGTAAACGGCGGTTCCAGGCCAGTTTCGGACATACGGGGGCAGAATTCGCCGGGCCGCACCTCAGCGAACGGAGCGGCGGACAAAACCAGTAGCATGCGGCGGCATGAGCTCCCCCACTGGGCCCAACCCCGGCCTGCCTGTACGAATGCCGCGACCCCGCCAGTCCGGGCGACACCGTCGCCCTGAACCCGTGGCGGCGCCCGAGGGCGCTCCCGCGCTGGTTCTCGCTGTACCCGGTGTGCCGTCGGCCGCCATACGCTCGCTGGCCGACGAGGTCGTGAGCATCGCCCGCTCGGAGCTGCCCGGCCTGGAGGCCGCGATCGGCTACCTCGACGGCGACGACGACGAGTACCCCACCCTCTCCACCGTGCTGACGCGGGCCACGGCCCTGCGCACCGAGCGGTACGAGATCGCCGTGGCCGCCGGCCGCGAGGTCGCCGCCCCCGAGGGCCCGGCGGCCGTCGTGGTCCCGCTGCTCGCGGGCCCCGACAGCGCGCTGATGCGGCAGGTCCGGCAGGCCGTCCTCGACGCCGGCAACAACGCCGAGCTGACCGATGTGCTCGGCCCGCACCCGCTGCTCGCCGAGGCGCTGCACGTGCGGCTCTCCGAGGCCGGTCTGGCCCGCGCCGACCGCGCCCGCCTGTTCACGGTCGCCACGGCGGCCGACGGCATCATCCTGGCCACGGTCGGCGGCGAGGAGGCCGTGCAGGCCGCCGGTATCACCGGCATGCTGCTCGCGGCGCGGCTCGCGGTGCCGGTGATGGCGGCGGCGCTCGACCAGGAGGGTTCGATCGCCTCGATCGCCGAGCAGCTGCGCGCCGCCGGTGCGGAGCAGCTCGCGCTCGCCCCGTACCTGATCGGCCCGGAGCTGGCCGAGGGCCTGCTCGACGTGGCGGCCAAGGAGGCGGGCTGCGCGTCCGCCGAGGCGCTGGGCGCGTACCCGGCGATCGGCCGCCTGGTGCTCTCGCAGTACATGGCGACGCTCGGCATCAACCCGCAGCAGGGGGCGTCGGCTCACTGACGCGGGCGCGCACGCGCACGCACCCGCGCACGTACGACCGTGACGGGAAGGGCCCGCACCGGAGGCTTCCGGTGCGGGCCCTTCCCGTGTCCGACCGCCCCTAACCGAGGACGACGCAGGACGCCGCCGGGGCCGGGATCGAGCCGGCGGGCGCGGGGATGCCGGTCTCCGGGTCGACGGTGAACCAGGTGACGTCGCCGGAGCGCTGGTTGGCCGCGTAGAGGTGGCGGCCGGAAGGGCCGAGCGTCAGGTCGCGCGGCCAGCGTCCGCCGCAGGGCGCGGAGGCGACGAGCCGGGCCTCCTCGCCGCCCGCGTCGAGGGCGAGCACGGCGAGGGTGTCGCCGCCGCGCACGGCGGCCCACAGGAAGCGCCCGTCGGGGGCGACGACGACCTCGGAGGGGTACTGGGGGCCGGTGGCGCCCGCTGGGACGACCGGGGTCTCGGCGAGCGGCGTGAGGACGCCGTCCTCGGCGTCCCAGCGGCACACGGTGAGGGTGGGCTCCAGCTCGTTCAGGACGTAGGCGTGTCCGCCGTCCGGGTGAAAGGCGAGGTGGCGGGGGCCGGTGCCGGCGCGCAGGGCGGTGGCGCGGTGCGGGCGGAGGACGCCCGTGGCGGGGTCGAGGACGCCGACCGTGATCGTGTCGGTGCCGAGGTCCACGTCGAGCACCCAGCGACCGCTCGGGTCCGGCAGGACCTGGTGGGCGTGCGGGCCCTCCTGCCGGTCGGCGACCGGCCCCGAGCCCTCGTGCCGCACCTGGCCGGTCACCGGGCCGAGGCCGCCGTCGGCGGTGCGGGCCAGGGCGGTCACGCTGCCGGAGGTGTAGTTGGCGGTGAGGAGGCAGCGGCCGGCGACCGCGAGGTGCGTGGGCCCGGCGGCCTCGACGGACACGGGGGCCCCGAGCGGCCGCGGCGCCGGGCCGCTGACGTCGAAGGCGGCCGCGGCGCCCTCGTCGGTCTCCGAGACCGCGTAGAGCACGTCTCCGTCCAGTGCGAGGAAGGACGGGTCGGCGACGGCGTCGCTCGCCCCGGTCACGGTCAGCGCGCCGCTCTCCGGGTCCACGTCGGCGGCGATCACTCCGCGCCCGCCCTCCGACGTGAACGACCCGATGTACGCCCGCACCCGCCCCGCCTGTGTGTCGCCCACTGCGCCTCTCCCCTGCTCCCGTGTCCGACGGTGACCGGGCCGACGTTAGCAGCCGGTCTAGACCAAGCGGGGTCAGGCGGCCGGAGTCACGCGGCCGGGATCAGCGGCTCGCTCGGGGCCGTGCGCAGCGGGGTCGCGAGGTCGACCAGGGCGCGTTCCAGGCTGTGGAGGTGGGCGAGGGCGGCCTCGGCGCCCGGGTGGTGGGGCCGGAGGTCGAACAGGGTGGTCGCGGTGCGGGGCGGGACCGCGGCCGGGACCAGGGCGTGCACGGCGGACTCGACGCGCCAGGCGGCCGCCGCGAGGCGGGCGTCGTGGGAGGCGTCCGGGTCGGCGGCGACGGCGGCCAGGCCGCGGGTCTCGCGGGCGCAGTCGTCGAGCAGGGCGAGGACGCGGCGGGCGCGGGCCTTGCGGGCGCGCAGCGGGCTCAGCGGGTGGACCAGCGGGGCGAGGGTGACCCGGGCGCGGGCGAGGAGCAGGTCGAGCTCGGCGGCGTGCGGGGCCGGGTCGGCGTGCGGGTCGCCGGCGAGGCGGCGGGCCGCGGCGGTGGTGCAGGCGTGGACGCAGGCCACGGCTCGCTGGATCCAGGCGTTGGTGGCCGCGTGCGTGGTCACCGGAAGCAGGGCGACACCCACGGCGGCGCCGAGCGCGCCGACCGCGGTCTCCTCGAAGCGGAGCAGCAGCAGGCCGGGGTGCAGGACGCCGAGGAGCCCGTAGAGCAGTCCCGCCATGACGGTGACGAAGAACATCATCCAGCTGTACGAGAGCGGCGCGGTGTAGAAGATGCCGAAGACGCAGACGGCGACGAGCGCGGCCGTCGGCGCGGGCGCGCCGCCCAGCGGCAGGGCGATGAGCAGTCCGGCGGCGATGCCGGTGACGGTGCCGACGACCCGGCGGAAGCCGCGGACCAGGGTCTCGCCCCGCGAGGCGGTGTTCACGAAGATCCACCAGGCGGTGCCGACGGCCCAGTACCAGCGCTGCTCGGAGAGCAGCTGGCCGGCCCCGAGGGCCACCGCGCAGGCGGCGGTCGCCTGGAACGCCTGCCGGGTGGTGACCCGGGCGAGTCCCGTGCCGGGCAGCGGCGCGGGCGCGGCGGGCGGCGGCACGCGCCGTTCGATGCACCAGAAGACGAAGCGGACGGCGCCGGCGGCGCCGAGCGCGAGCAGCACGGCCCCGAACAGCTCCGGCAGCTGCGCGGGCAGCGCGTGCAGGAACTGGGTCACGAAGAACTGCATGAACGCGAAGATGCCGAGCGCGTGCCCGCGAGGCCCCCAGCGCCGGGCGTACACCCCGGCGAAGACGACGAGCAGCCACGCGCCGTCGCGCAGCAGCGGAGCGTCGTGCAGGGCGGTCGCGAGGGCGAGCACGGGGAAGCCGGCGAGCGGCAGCAGGGCGGTGGTGACGGCCTGGCGGCGCACGGTGGGGTCGCCGACGGTGAAGAGGGCGAGCAGCGCGGCGAGGCCCGCGGTGATGGAGGCGACGATCGAGAGCCCGACCAGTTCGGAGACGGTCACGGCGAGCGCGATGCCGACCACCGCGCGGCCGGCCACCCGCAGCCGGACCCGGCCCGGGTCGGGCGCCACGCACATGTGCCGCAGCATCCTGCCGCCGGCCGTCAGGCCCTTCGCCACCAGTTCCTTCGCCACCAGACCCTTCAGGCCCTTCTTCATGACGGTCGTCCCGCCCCCGCTGCCGTACACACACCCTCTTCGCACATGACCAGATGACGACATGACGATGGCGCCGCGGGGCCGGGTGCCGGCGGCGTCGCCGGTCCGGCGCGTGCGCGGCGCCATGTGTCCAATCCGATAAGAGGAAAGCACCCTTCCGCCCAGTGGCTCAACCGACGCCGTGAACAGTGGACCATTGGTACTGTCGAAGTTGGTGGAGTACGGCCAGAAGGAGGCCAACGGACCATGGCGGTGGACGAGCTCGACACCCGCATCCTGCGGCTCCTCATCGAGCAGCCGCGCACCAGCGTGCGCGAGTACGCCCGGATCCTCGGGGTGGCCCGGGGCACCGTGCAGGCCCGGATCGACCGGCTGGAGCGGGACGGGGTGATCACCGCCACGGGCCCGGTGCTCTCCCCCGCGGCCCTCGGCCACCCGGTGCTGGCCTTCGTGCACATCGAGGTGACACAGGGGCATCTGGACGAGGTGGGGGACGCGCTCGCGACCGTGCCGGAGATCGTGGAGGCCTTCTCCATCACGGGCGGCGGCGATCTGCTGACCCGGGTGGTGGCCCGGGACGCCGGGCATCTGGAGGACGTCATCCAGCGGCTGATCCAGCTGCCCGGGGTGGTCCGCACCCGCACCGAGATCGCGCTGCGCGAGCGGGTCGCCCACCGGCTGCTCCCGCTCGTCGAGTCCATCTCCCGGCAGCACCTCCCGTAGCGGCTGCCGCACCCCGTACCACCGTGGGACGATGGGATGAGATCCCCCCTCCCGCAAGCAAGGAGGCGACATGTCCAGGATCAACGCCTCCGTCGACATCTCGCGCCGCCCCGAGGACGTCTACGCGTACATGACCGACCCCCAGCACCTGCCGGAGTGGCAGGACAGCGCGGTCAGGGTGCAGCAGAAGCGCGGCGACCCCGGCACGGTCGGATCGCAGGTCACCGTCACCCGTCGGATGGGCAAGAAGCACTACGACATGACCATGCAGGTCATGGAGCTGGACCCGCCGCGCAGCTGGCACGTGCACGGCACGGACGGGCCGGTGCGTGGTGACGTCCAGGGCACGATCGAGCCGCTCGACAACGGTGCGCGCTCGCGCGTGACGCTCTCTCTGGACTTCGAGGGCCATGGCATCGGCAAGGTAATGGCGCCCCTCGTCGTGAAGCCGGCCGCCCGCAAGGAGATGCCGCGCGACGAACAGCACCTGAAGTCGATTCTGGAGACCGGCACCACCGCCCACTGATCCCTCACCGGCCCGTCGTACGGCGAGCCCTCACCGGCCGGTCGTACGGGCGAGCAGCATCGCGACGTCGTCCTGTGCCGGGCCCGCGGGGAGCCCGGCCAGGAGGTCGTCGCACAGCTCGTCGAGCGGTCGGCCCATGTCCCGCAGCGCCCGCGCGACCCGGGCCATGCCCTGGTCGATGTCGCGGTCACGCGACTCGATGAGGCCGTCGGTGTAGAGGACGAGCAGCCCGCCGGCGGGCAGCGCCACCTCCTCGGTGCCGAACTCGTGCGCGCCGGTGCCCAGTGGGGTGCCGGGCGGGCCGTCGAGGAAGGTGACGGTGCCGTCCGGGGTGACCACGGCGGGCGGCGGGTGGCCGGCCCGGGCGATGGTCCAGCCGTTGTCCGCCGGGTCGTACACGGCGTACACGCAGGTGGCCATCTCGTCCTCGCCGAGGTCGGCGACGACGGCGTCGAGCGAGCGCAGCATGTGGGCGGGCGGGATGTCGTGCCGGGCGAGGGTGCGCACGGCGGTGCGCAGCTGTCCCATGACGGCCGCCGCGTGGATGCCGTGGCCCATGACGTCGCCGATGACCAGGCCGGTGCGGCCGCCGGGCAGGGCGACCACGTCGAACCAGTCGCCGCCGACGTCGTGGGAGCTGGCGGGCAGGTAGCGGCCGGTGAGTTCCAGGCCGCTGACGTCGGGCAGGGCGTTGTTGGTGAGGCTGCGCTGGAGGGTGAGGGCGGCCTGCCGCTGGGTGGTGTAGAGGCGGGCGTTGTCGATGTTGAGGGCGGCACGGGCCACGACCTCGTCGAGGAGCACCCGTTCCTCGTCGTCGAAGGGTTCGCGGGTACGGAGCCGGGTCACCGAGACCGTGCCGAGCACCTTGCCGCGGGCGACCAGGGGGATGAGCCGGGCGGCGCCGATGCGGGTGGCGAGGTAGCGGCGGAGGGCTTCGAGGCGCGGGTCGCGGATGAGCGCGGGGATGTCGCCGACGCGCAGGTCCATGGCGCGGGCGTGGTTGATGGCGTCCTCGTACACGGAGTCGTAGGGGATCTGGAACTGCTGGCCGACGGCGAGGAGTGCGGTGGGGGCGCCGGGGTCGGGGAAGCCGGCGGCGAGGCGGCGCAGGACGTTGCGGTTGGCGGCGGTGGACTCGTCGGGGTCCAGGACGGCTTCGAGGAGGTGCACGTCGGCGGAGTCGGCGAGCTGCGGCACCAGGAAGGCGACCACCTCCTCGGCGGTCTGCTGCAGGTCGAGGGTGGTGCCGATGCGCTCGCCGGCCTCGGCGAGCAGGGCGAAGCGATGCCGGGCCCGTTCGACCTCGATGTGGGCCTGCTGGCTCTCGGTGATGTCGATGAGGGAGGCGATGATGCCGAGCGGGCGGCCGCCGTGGTCGAGGAGCGGTGCGTAGGAGTTGGACCAGATGTGGTCGTGGGCGGGGTCGGCGGGGGTGCGGCCGGCCCGGCGGGCGTCGACGACGGCGGTGCCGGTGTCGAGGACGCGCTGCATGAGGGCTTCGAGGGCGCCGGCGTTGACGCCGGGGACGACCTCGGTGAGGCGGTGGCCGACGTGGTTGGCGGCCGGGACGCCGTTCATCCGGGCGAGGGCGTCGTTGACGCGCACGAAGCGCAGGTCGGGGCCGAGGGTGGCGAGGCCGATGGGCGACTGGGTGAAGAGGGATTCGAGGGCGGCCAGGGAGTCGCGCATCTTGAGGACCTGGGAGGTCTCGAAGGCGATCAGCATGGCGCCGGGGCGGCCCTCCGGGTCCGCGGCGGGCACGATCCACATCTCCATGACGACCTGGTGGCCGTCGCGGTGCCGGACCGGCAGGGTGCCGACGACGGTCTCGCCGGCCTGGACCCGTTCGGTCAGCCGGCCGGCGAGCTCGATGTTGGCGACGGGGACGAGGAGCGGGGTCGCGGAGCGGCCCAGGACGTCCTCGGGGCGGTAGCCGAGCAGGTCCTGGGCGGCCAGGGACCACTCCACGATCCGCCCGTCGGCGTCCTCGCGCCACAGGGCGACGGGCAGCAGGTCGTTGAGCACGCCCGCGTACCCGACGGCCGCCCGGGGCGGCCGCGGAACCCTGCTCGGCGACTGGTGAGTGTCCAATGCATCGACCTACGCATCGGCCGGGCCCCGTGGGGCGTCATCCCGCGATTCCTACCGAATCACCCTATCCGAGACATAAGGGGCGAGCGCTGCCCAGTTGCGCCTACCGGGCAGCGCCCGGGGTCAGCGGGCGGCCGCGGCCTCCGCAGCGGCCCGCCGGGCCTCGCCCTCGGCGCGGGAGCGCTGCCCCGTCCGGATGGTCCAGAGGATGAGCAGACCGAGGGTGCCGTAGGTCAGGATCGGGTTGATGACGACCATGGCGTCGACGGAGAGCGCGTAGGACAGGGCGATGCGCACGGTGGCCTCGACGAGGTAGGCGACGCCCCACACGACGGTCATGCGGCGCTGGACCGCCCGGAAGCCCTCGTACTGCCACAGGCCGTTCCACCAGGCGGCGCTCTCGGGCGTGCCGTCGGTGGCGAAGCGGCGGCCGAAGTAGAACATCAGCGGCCGGGGGGCCAGGAGCGTGGCGAGGCAGAGGACGCCGAAGAGCCCGGTGACGGCGGAGTCCTTGACGATCAGGGCGCGCGCGGAATGGGTGCCGACGAGCGAGACGACGGCCGTCAGGACGAGGAAGAAGATGGTGACGACGGCGAACTCGTCCAGCTTGCGGCGCCACACCAGGTGGATGACGGTGTCGAGAACCGGCCAGGCGCCGCTGGCGAGCAGCGCCGAGAAGTCGCTCCAGCCACGGTCGGTGAGCGCTCCGTAGGTGAGGATCGGCGCCACGATGTTCAGGCCGATCGTGAGTATCCATCCGACGGCGGCTGCTGCGCCGGAGCGGGCCGGAGCATCCGGGCGCGCCAGTGGTACGGACATGGTTCCCCCAGGGTCAGTGCAGATCAGTGCGGTATCGGCAACGTAGGGCCGGGACTTCGGACGTCACAAGGTGCGTCCGCACAAAATGATCTTCAAGCGGTCCGGACGAGTCCACTCCGGATGCTTCGCGCTCTTCCGGCCACTTCCGGCGACTTCCCGCCTCTTCCGACTACTCCCGCCCTTCTGCGCATCTCGTCACCCAAACCGAAGAACCGATGCACAGGGAGTCATATCGGCAGGTCGAATGCTTCTCGCGCCGGGCCGTACGCCCTGGTGGGCGGTGATCATCCGCACGCACCCTGAGGAACATGCCGGAGCGGCTGGTTCCGGCGGACGGTACGGATGCGACACGGGTGGGGAGTGGGCCGATGCCGGGTGTGGACGTGTGCGTGGTCGGGGCGGGACCGGTCGGGCTGACACTGGCGATCGGCCTGCGCGTGCTGGGCCTGGAGGTCCGGGTCGTCGACCGTGCCCCGGCCGCCAAGCGCGAGGCCCGCGCCCTCGTCGTGTGGCCGCGCGCGGCCGAGGCGCTCGACGCCCTCGGCGTCGCCGGGACACTCAGACGCCACGGCGTGGAGCTGGGCGAGGTGACGATCCACGGCGGCGGCCGGGCGCTCGGCCGGCTGGCCACCGGCTGGCACCGCTCGGCGCACAGCCGGCCGCTCAACATCGAACAGCACGACATCGAGCGGCTGCTCAGCGCGGAGCTCGCCAAGCTCGGCACCGAGGTCGAGTGGGACACCGAGGTCACCGACGTCAAGGTGCACGACGACCGCGCCGAGTACACCGTCACCCGGCCCGACGGCTCGGCCGAGTCCGCCACCGCCGCCTGGATCGTCGGCTGCGAGGGCACCACGAGCGTCGTCCGCGACCGGCTCGGCATCCCCTTCCAGGGGCGCCGGCGCGCCGGCCTCCAGGTCGTCCAGGGCAACGCCCACGCCGACTGGCCCTACGGCTACCACCCCGGCCACGGCCACATCTTCCTCGCCCCGCACCGCTCGCTGCTCGTCTTCCCGCTGCCCGGCGGCGGCTTCCGCTTCTTCTGCTTCCGCGACGACCCCGACCCGACCCTGACCACACCCCCGACCCTCGACGAGCTGCGCGACCTGGTCGCCGGGACCGCGCGGCTGCCGCACCTGCGCCTCGCCCCCACCGAGCCGGTCTGGCTCAACCGGGCCCGGTTCAGCGACCGGGTCGCCGCCCGGCTGCGCTGCGGCCGCGGACTGCTCGCGGGCGACGCGGCCCACGCCTGGGCGCCGGTCGGCGGCCACGGCATGAACGTCGGCATGCTCGGGGCGCACAACCTGGCCTGGAAGCTGGCCGCAGTGCACCGCGGCGAGGCCGACGAGCGGCTCCTCGACACCTACGACACCGAGCAGCGCGCCCTCGCGCAGCGCTACATCCGCGAGATGCGCCTCAACTTCATGGAGCTGCCGCTGCCGCCGCTCGGCTACCACGCCTTCACCGCCGCCGTGCCCCTCGCGCTCTCCCTGAAGCGCTTCCAGCGGCGCCTGGACTGGCAGTTGAGCGACCTCGGCCGCAACCACCGGCACAGCGCCCTGTCCTGGCGCCGCTCCCCCGCCGGCCGCGCGGGCGACGGCCGCCGCGGCCCCCGGGCCGGCGACCGGATGCCCGACGCCACGGTGACGTCCGGCGACCCGGCCACCGGACCCGTACGCCTGCACGAGCTGCTCCGGTACGACGCCTGGACGCTGGTCGTGGACGCCGCGCGGGCCACCGACGGAGCCGTACGCCGGGCCCTGGAGCAGCGGTGTACGGACGGGCCCGTGCCGATCCGGCTGCTGCCGGTCACCCCGGCGTACGCGAGCGAGGCACGGCTGCTCGGCCGGCCCGGTGAGCTGCGGCTGGTCCGGCCGGACGGGTACGTGGGCCTGGTCGCGCCCGTCGACCGGCCCGAGTCCCTCGACGCGTACCTCGCCGCGCTCGCCCCGCAGGCCCCGCGCACCCCGCGCGCACCACAGGCCCCCTCGTCCCCTTCAGCCACCGCACAGCGACGGGAGTGAGAGTCCCTTGTCCAAGCACCGGACGCGCACCCGAGGCACGGTCACCGTCATCGGCGCGGGGATGGCCGGCCTGGTCGCCGCCTACGAACTCGAACGCCTCGGCCACCGCGTGGAGATCCTGGAAGGCAGCCGCCGGCTCGGCGGCCGCATCCGCACCCACCGCTTCGGCGCCCACGAGGGCGCCCCCTTCGTCGAACTGGGCGCCATGCGGGTGCCCACCCACCACCACCGCACCATGCACTACGTCGAGCACCTCGGACTGCTCGACCACGTACGGCCGTTCACCACCCTCCTCTCCGAGGAGAACGCCCTGCTCGCCACCAGCACCGGCCACGTCCGGCTGCGGGACGCGCCGCGCCGGCTGATCGCCGACGTCCGCGCCTCGCTCGACCGCGACGACTACCGCGAGGAGACCGTCGTGTTCGGCGCCTGGCTGGCGGCCGTCGTCGACGCCGTCGCCCCGCCCGCGCTGCGCACCGGACTCCGCGCCGACCTCGCCCGCAACCTCCTCGACCTGGTCGAGCGGGTCGACCTGACGCCCCACCTGCTCGGCGACGGCAAGGACCGCATCGACGTCCACGGGCTCTTCGCCGCCCACCCGGGCATCCGGGCCGGCTGCGGCACGCGCCTGAACAGTTTCCTCGACGACATCCTCACCGAGACCAGCCCCGGGCTGATCCGGCTCGCCTGCGGCATGGACCAGCTGGTGCAGCGGCTCGCCGGCCGGGTCCGCGGCCCGATCTGGCTGGGCCAGGAGGTCACCGGCCTGGACGTCGCCCCCGACCAGGTGCGGCTGCGCGTCGGACGCGGCCCGCTGGCCGCGCTGCGCGGCGCCGACCTGGTCCTCTGCACGGTGCCGTTCTCGCTGCTCCGCCGGATGAGCCTCGGCGGCTTCGACGAGGACAAGCTGGCCGTCGTACGGGAGGTGGATTATTGCCCGGCGACCAAGGTGGCCGTGCACGTCCGCGAGCCGTTCTGGGAGCGGGAGGGCATCCGCGGCGGCGCCTCCTTCAGCGGCGGCCTGATCCGGCAGACGTACTATCCCGCGCCGGCGGAGGACGGACCGCCGGACGGCGAAGCGCGGGGCGAGGGGCGGGGCGAGGGGTCGGGCGCGGCGCTGCTCGCCAGCTACACGATCGGCGAGGACGCCGATCTGCTCGGGAGGCTGCCGGTCCGGCAGCGGCACCGCGCGGTCCTCGACGAGCTGGGCCGGATGCACCCGCAGGTGCTGCGGCGCGGCATGGTCCGGGGCGTGGCCAGCATGGCGTGGGGCGAGCACGAGTGGACCGGCGGCGGCTGCACGATCCGCTGGGGGCAGGACGCGGCGGCCTGCGAGGAGGAGCGCCGGCGGGCGGCCCGTCCGCAGGGGCGGCTGTTCTTCGCGGGCGAGCACTGCTCCTCGGAACCGGCCTGGATCGAGGGCGCGGTGGAGTCGGCCCTGGAGGCGGTGCGGGCCATAGACCGGCGGTTCGGCGCCGGTGCCGTGGGCGCCCGCCGCGCCGCCCCGACCCGGCTGGAGGCGGCGGCATGAGCGTCTTCGACACCCCTCGCGTGTACTTCGCCGGCACCGCGCGGACCGGGCTGCCCACCGGACCGCGCGGAGCGGCCGGGGCCGGTCTGCTCGACCTGGCCACCAACAGGGTCCTGGTCCCGGAGGGACTCGCGGACGCGCCGGCCGCGGCCGTCCACGACCTCTTGCGCGAACGGGGCGCGCTCGGCGGCCACTTCTCCGGGAACGGGCACTTCTCGGTGGACGCGCGGGTGACGGCCGTGGCGGGACCGGAGGACCGGGTCTTCGCCGGGGACCCGCTCGTGGGCCGGGCCGTGGACCTGTGGGGGCACTACAACCCGTATCTGGGCACGACGGCCAACCGGGCCCGGGTCTTCGACGTCGACCCCGCCTCGGCGTGGACGACGACGCTGATGACCGGCCGGTTCGCGCTCGGCCGGCGGGGCCGCTCGCACGACTCGGGGCATGTGTGCCTGGGTGACGTGACCGGCTTCCAGCCGCCGCGCTGGCACGCCTTCGGCCGTTCGCCCGCCGTGCTGTACCAGTTCGCGATCCCGGCGGGCCCCGCGCTCGACTGGCCCGAGGGCGGCCCCGGTCCGGACTCCCCCTCCGGCTCCGGGAGCGGCCCCTCCCCGGCCGCCGTCGCGCTGCGGGCCGCCGTCGAGGCGTACGGCGGTCTCCTTGCGCAGTTCACCCTGGAGGCCGCCGGCGAGCCGGGGAGCCCCGGGCACGGTTACGAGGGGCCCGGCGACTCCCCGCAGCAGTGGCGGCTGCGCGGGGTGATCGCCCCCTGGCGGCCGGAGGAGCCGCGCACGCATCCGGCGGGCCGGCTGCTCGTCCCGTACGGCGGAGCCCGGCGGGACGCGCGGATCTGCTCCGTGCGGGTGGCGGACGACGAGGCGGTGTTCAACCTGCCGTTCGGCCGGCCGGGAGCCGCCGGCGGGGACCTTGAGCTGCGTACGGCCGTCACGGACGAGCTGGTCGCCGTGCTGCCCGCTGCCGGGCCGGACGACCAGCTGGTCGTGGCGGTGCCGGTGACCGGGCCCGGCGGCGCCCGGGCCGCCGGCGAAGGACTGTGCCTGGTGGGCGCGGACGGAACCGGCGGGCCTGCGGTGTGGCTGCGGGAGCGCGAGCGGGTCGTCGTCACCGACGAGGCCGCGCTGCTCGTCGAACACCCGGACCGGGAGCGCGGCGAGGACCACGCCGTGGAGGTCGCGGTGCGGGCGAGCGTACGGGGCCGGCCGGCGGCCCACGAGACCGTCGTCGTCCGCCAGTTCGCCAACCCACGGGCCCTGCCCGGCGCGCGCGGCGAGGACCTGACGATCGTGGAGCTGCGCCCGGGCCGACTCAAGGAAGGCAAGGCGGACCCCGAGGAGGAAGCCGCCGAAGCGGAGCCGGCGGAGTTCGGCGGCGTGTGCCGGCTGGTGACCGACGAGCGGGGGCGGGGCTGGTTCACGCTGCGCGGAGCGCGCCCCGGAACGGCGCGCCTGCTGCTCACGGCCGACACCGGCGAACTGCCGCCCTGTCCACGGGAGTCCGCCGACCGGGCCGCAGCGGCGTACGACCACGGGGACGCGCTCGGCTGGTGGGCGGGGGCGGGCGGCGCGCACGTCCGGGTGCTGCCCGACGACTGGCACCTCGACGCCGTGCTCAAGGAGGAGGCGACCTTCGAGCTGCTGCACCGGGAGGTCTTCGCGGTCTACGAGCAGCTGTACCCCTTCATGCGCGACGAGGTGTTCAGCCTCGCGGACCGGTGCAAGGTCGAGACGTACGCGAAGCTGATCTGGCAGATGTGCGATCCGGCGAACCGGGACCGCACGTACTACATGCCGCCGACCCGCGACCTCACCCTGCCGAAGGCCCGGCTGCTCCTGAAGTACCTGCGGGCGCGCTCGGCCGCCGGCGCGGTGCTCCCGGTCACCGTCCCGGTGCCGGCCGCGCCGCCGCCCCGGATCACGACGCGGGCGCAGCTGCGGGCGGCGCTGTGGCAGGCGGTCACGGTGGAGCTGGCGACCTCGCTGCAGTACCTGTACGCGGGCTACTCGCTGCCCACGCACGGCGCCGGTTTCGCGTACGTGCGGCGCGGGGTGTGGACGCCCCGGCAGCTGCGGCTGGCCTGCGGCGACGGCGGGGAGACGCTGAGCAGGGGGATCCGGGACAGCCTGTTCGAGGTGGCCCGCGAGGAGATGATCCACTTCCTGGTCGTCAACAACATCCTGATGGCGATGGGCGAGCCGTTCCACGTCCCCGCGATCGACTTCGGCACGCCTGGGCGGCTGCCGCTGCCGCTGGACTTCGCGCTCGAACCGCTCCATCTCGGCAGCGTGCAGCGGTTCGTCGCGATCGAGCGGCCCGAGCGGCTGGCCGGTGGCTCCGGCAGCGGCTCCCGCGGTCCCGACGGCGAGCGCCGCTGCGAGGGCGCGCCGTTCGGTTCGCCGAGCGAGCTGTACGCGGCGATCCGCGACGGGCTGACCCGGGTGCCGGACCTGTTCCTGGTGGAGCGGGGCCGGGGCGGCGGCGAGCACCATCTCTTCCTGGGCCGGTCGGTCGACGCCCGCCACCCGGACTACCAGCTGGAGGTCGACGACCTGCCGAGCGCGCTGTTCGCCGTCGACTTCGTCACCGAGCAGGGCGAGGGCGGGGTGCTCGACGCGCCCGGTCCCGTACCCGAGTCGCACCACGACACCTTCGTACGGCTCGGCGAACTCCTCATGACCGAACGGGCGGACGGGCCCGGCGGGCAGGGCGCGCCGTGGAATCCGGCCTATCCGGCGCTGCGCAATCCGACGCTCGATCCGGCGCACCCGGGCCGGGCGGCGGTCCGCGACCCGCACGCCCGCGAGGTGATGCGCCTGTTCAACCGCTGCTACTTCCTGATGCTCCAGCTGATGGTGCAGCACTTCGCGGAGAGCCCGGACGCGAGCCTGCGCCGGTCGCGGCTGATGAACGCGGCGATCGACGTGATGACGGGGATGATGCGGCCGCTCGCCGAGCTCCTGGTGACGCTCGACTCGGGGTGGCGGGGCCGCACGGCCGGCCCGTCCTTCGAGCTGGAGGAGCCGC
This sequence comes from Streptomyces sp. NPDC003943, assembly GCF_053605265.1. Classification (NCBI taxonomy): domain Bacteria; kingdom Bacillati; phylum Actinomycetota; class Actinomycetes; order Kitasatosporales; family Streptomycetaceae; genus Streptomyces; species Streptomyces sp. NPDC003943. Next base: position 50,698 of record NZ_JBSGIW010000052.1, read on the forward strand.
CGGTGGCGCTGGCCCGGCCCGATGTGGCCCGGCGGGCGTTCGCGCTGCGCTTCGGACATCTCGCGCGGATGGCCCGGGAGTGCGCGGGGTTGCCCGACCGGGTGCCGGAGTTGATGACCTTCTACGCGGAGCAGTTCCGTGCCGGGTCGGGCGGACGTGCCGAGGGAGAGCGCTGAGTCATGAACACGACGCACGACACGACGTCGCGGCCCGCGGCCGTGTGGGAGACGGACGTCCTGGTGGTGGGCGGCGGGCCGGTCGGTCTGGCGCTCGCGCTCGATCTGGCCTACCGAGGGGTGGACTTCACGCTGGTGGAGGCGGGTGACGGCACTCCGGCCGACCCGCGGATCACCACGGTGGGGCCGCGCGCGATGGAGATGTTCCGCCGCTGGGGCATGGCCGACGTGCTGCGCGGCGCGGGCTGGCCGGACGACCACGCCCTGGACGTCGCCTGGGTGACGGCGGTCGGCGGCCACGAGCTGCACCGGCTGCCGTTCGGCACGGTCGCGACCCGTCCGCTGCCCGAGCACACCCCGGAGCCGGAGGCGATCTGCCCGCAGCACTGGATGGCGCCGCTGCTCCTCGACCGGCTCGGCTGCCATCCGGGCGGACCGGTACGGACCCACTGCCGGCTCCTCGGCTTCACCACCGGGCCGGGCGGGGTCACCGCCACGGTCGTCTCCGGCGGCGTCCGCGCCGAGGTGCGGGCGGGCTATCTGGTCGGCTGCGACGGCGCCGGGTCGTTCGTGCGCAAGGCGTCGGGGATCGGAACGCCCGAACTGCACGCGCCCCGGGTGCTGCGGAACATCCTCTTCCGGGCGCCCGAGCTGCCGAAGCTGCTCGGGCCGCGCGCCCCGCTCGTCCACTTCCTCACCTCGCCGACCGGACTGCGCTATCCGCTGCGCGCGATCGACGGCCGGGGCGTGTACCGGCTGACCGCCCCGCCGAACGGTGAACCCGCGCTGACCGTCGTACGGCGCGCGGTGCCGCTCGACACCCCGCTGGAGATCGAGGCCGACGACGAGTGGCACCTGACCCACCGGGTGGCCGACCGCTACCGCTCCGGCCGGGTCTTCCTGGCCGGGGACGCGGCCCACACCCTGTCGCCGTCCGGCGGCTTCGGGATGAGCACGGGCGTCTGCGACGCCGCCGACCTCGGCTGGAAGCTGGCCGCCGCGCTGGCGGGCTGGGCCGGGCCCGGGCTGCTCGACTCGTACGAGACCGAGCGCCGCCCGATCGCCGTGGCCGGCGTGGACGAGGCCGCCCGGAACCTGCGCCGCACCCAGGAGCGGCGGATCTCGCCCGCGCTGCTCGACGACACGCCTTTGGGCGAGCGGGCCCGGGCCGCCCTCGGCCGGGAGCTGGCGGCCTCGGACGTGCGGCGCGAGTTCGACCGGCCGGAGATGCACTTCGCGTACCGGTACGCGTCCCCGGTCGTCGCGGTCGAGCCGCTTCATCCGGTCGGGCCGGCCGGGCCGGGGGCGGCCGACGGCGGGGCGCTGAACCGCTCCACCGCGCCGGGGACGCGGGCGCCGCACGTATGGCTGGGCCCCGGGCGGTCGACGCTCGACCTGTTCGGCCACGAGTTCGTGCTGCTCGACCTCGGTGACGACGAGGGTGAGCCGTCGGCGACCGTACGGGCGTTCGCGGAGCGCCGGGTGCCGCTGCGGGTGGTGCGGTGCGCCGACCCGGAGGCCGTACGGCGCTATGAGCAGCCGTACGTGCTGGTCCGCCCGGACGGGCACGTGGCCTGGCGGGGCACGCGGCCGCCCGAGGACCCGGCGGCCCTTGCCGACCTGGTGCGGGGAGCGGCCCCGGTGCAGGGAGCGGCCCCGGAGCGGGGAGCCGACCCGGTGCGGGGAGCCGACCTGCCGCGGCGCGGAGGGGACGGATGAGCGTCGGGGCGCTGGGCGACGGGCCGGGCGGGCTGCCCGCCTTCGACCCGGCCCGGCTCGACCTGGCCGACCCGTATCCCGTCTACCGGCGCTACCGGGAGGCCGGGCCGGTGCACCCGGTGCGAGGCGCGCACGGGCCGACGACCTGGTACGTCTTCGGGTACGCGGAGGTGGCGCGGGTGCTCGCCCGCCGGGAGTTCGGGCGGGTGGCCCCGGGCGCCGGGTCCGCGGCGCCGCTGCCGCCCGGGTACGCGGTCCTGCGCCAGGTCGTCGAGAACTGGCTGGTCTTCCTGGACCCGCCCCGGCACACCCGGCTGCGGGCCCTGGTCACGCCGCCGCTCGGCGCCGGTCCGGTGGCGGCGCTGCGGCCCCGGATCCGCCGGATCGCGCGGCGGCTCGCCGACGCGCTGGTGGCGCGGGAGAGCGTGGATCTGGTGGCCGAGTTCGCGGCGCCGTTCCCGCTGCTCGTGATCTCCGGCGTGCTCGGCGTACCGGAGGAGCGGCAGGCGTGGTTCCGCGAGCGGGCGCTGGCGCTGCAGCGGGCGGGCGGGACCCGGGTGGACCGCGGCGCGGAGGGGATGGCGGCGGCGGAGCGGGCGGCCGCGGAGCTCAGCGCCTTCTTCCGGCGCGAGCTGGACGCCCGGCGCGGGCCGGGGCGGGACCGGGGGGATCTGCTCTCGGCGCTCGTCCGGGCCGCCGCCGAGGGGACCTCGCTGTCGCCGGAGGAGCAGTCGGCCACCTGCATCCACCTCCTGACGGCCGGCCACGAGACCACGACCGGCCTGATCGGCAAGGCGGTCCTGGCGCTGCTGGCCCGCCCGGAGCTGCGGGCCGGGCTCAGGGCGGATCCGGGGCTGTGGCCGGCGGCGGTGGACGAGTTCCTGCGGCACGACCCGCCGGTCCAGATGGTCACCCGCCGGGCGCTGCGCGACACCGTCCTCGCCGGGCACCCGGTCCGGGCCGGCGACCGGCTCGTCCTGGTCCTCGGCGCGGCCGGCCGCGACCCGGCGCGCTTCCCCGACCCTGACCGCCTGGACGTCCACCGGGACGCTGCACGGCACTGCGCCTTCGGCCTGGGCATCCACTACTGCGCCGGCGCGGCACTCGCCCGCGCGGAGGCCGAGACCGGCCTCGCGGAGCTGCTCGACCGGCTGCCGGCCCTCGGGCCCGGGGCCCGGCCGCGGGTGGCGGTGCGCTACGCGCCGGACTGGGTGTTCCACGGGCCGGAGCGGCTCACGGTCACGGTGCGGGAGTGACCGCATCCGCCGGATTCCCGGGGGTGGGGCCGGACTCGGAGTGTCGGCCCGGTCCAGACTCCCTACACCCTGAATCGCTCCTCATGTGACGAGCGCAACGCCCGCCGGAGGGATCTTGACGATTTCCTGACGGCTTTCGGCACGCTCCATACGAGTCCTTTGCTTACGCTGGCTCGACCGCCGTCCGTGCGATGGCCGAAAACCGACCAGCAGTGCAACGGACAGCAGGAGTCCCCCGATGGCCACCCCACCCGACACCCGTACCAGCCGCCTGCGCGCGTGGATGCTGGAAGGCCTGTCCGACATGGGCAAGGGCAAACCCTCGCGGCCCAAGGAACCGGCCGCGCACGAGGAACACAAGGGCCAGCCCTGGTGGCGGGTCATGTGCCTGACCGGTGTCGACTACTTCTCCACCCTCGGTTATCAGCCAGGTATCGCGGCCCTGGCGGCCGGCCTGCTGTCCCCCGTGGCGACGATCGTCCTGGTGATCGTGACGCTGGCGGGCGCGCTGCCGGTCTACCGGCGGGTGGCGGAGGAGAGCCCGCACGGCGAGGGCTCGATCGCGATGCTGTCGCGGCTGCTGTCCTTCTGGAAGGGCAAGCTGTTCGTGCTGACCCTGTTGGGCTTCGCGGCGACCGACTTCCTGATCACCATCACCCTGTCGGCCGCGGACGCCTCCACCCACCTGGTGGAGAACCCGCATCTGGAGTCGGCGCTGCAGGACAAGCAGGTGCTGATCACCCTGCTGCTGATCGCACTGCTGGGCGCGGTGTTCCTCAAGGGCTTCCTGGAGGCCATCGGGGTCGCCGTCGCGCTCGTCGCCGTCTACCTCGCCCTCAACGCCGTCGTCGTCGTCACCGGCATGTACCACGTCCTGACCGAGGGCCACGTGGTCACCGACTGGACCACCGCCCTGACGACCGAACACGGCAACGTCTTCGTCATGGTCGGCGTGGCGCTGATCGTCTTCCCGAAACTCGCGCTCGGCATGTCCGGCTTCGAGACCGGCGTGGCGGTGATGCCGCACGTGCAGGGCGAGCCCGACGACACCGAGGCCACGCCCGCCGGCCGGATCCGGGGCACGAAGAAGCTGCTCACCACGGCCGCGCTGATCATGAGCGTGTTCCTGATCGCCACGAGCTTCATCACCACCGTGCTCATCCCGCACCAGGAGTTCGAGCCGGGCGGCAAGGCCAACGGCCGAGCGCTGGCCTACCTGGCCCACGAGTACCTCGGCGGCGGGTTCGGCACGGTCTACGACATCTCGACCATCGCGATCCTGTGGTTCGCGGGCGCCTCCGCCATGGCCGGTCTGCTCAACCTGATGCCCCGCTACCTGCCGAAGTACGGCATGGCCCCGCACTGGGCCCGCGCCGTACGCCCCATGGTGATCGTCTTCACCCTGGTCGCCTTCCTCGTCACGTGGGTCTTCGACGCCGACGTCGACGCCCAGGGCGGCGCCTACGCGACCGGTGTCCTCGTGCTGATGTCCTCCGCCGCCATCGCGGTGACCATCGCCGCCCGCCGCGCCGGCCAGCGCGGCTGGACGATCGGCTTCGCGACCATCTCGGCGGTCCTGCTCTACGTCACCGTCGTGAACGTCATCGAGCGCCCCGACGGCGTGAAGATCGGCGCCTGCTTCATCGCCGGCATCATCCTGATCTCCCTGCTCTCCCGCCTCGGCCGCGCCTTCGAGCTGCGCGTCACCCACGTCGAGCTCGACGACATGGCCGAGCGGTTCATCCGCGACATCTCCAACCGCACGCCGCGCTTCATCGCGAACGAGCCGGGCAACCGTGACGCCGACGAGTACCGGGCCAAGAAGGACCAGATCCGCGCCGACAACGACCTCCCGGGCACCGAGGACTTCGTCTTCGTCGAGGTGACGGTCACCGACCCCTCCGAGTTCGAGGCCGGCCTCACCGTCCGCGGCGAGGTCCTCCACGACCGCTACCGCGTGCTGACCGTGGAGAGCTCCTCCATCTCCAACGGCCTCGCGGCCCTCCTGCTCCACTCGCGCGACCTCACCGGCGTCCGCCCGCACGTCTACTTCGAGTGGACCGAGGGCAACCCCTTCGCCAACTTCCTCCGCTTCTTCCTCTTCGGCCAGGGCGAGATCGCCCCGGTCACCCGCGAGATCCTGCGCGAGGCCGAGCCGGACCGGGACCGGCGCCCCCGCGTCCACGTGGGCTGACCCGCTGCAGAGGGCCACGTACCAGCGTTCGTGGCCGAGGACGAGGATCAGCGGTACGTGCAGCTCCTCGACGCCGTACTGGAGGGAGCCGAGC
>NZ_JBSGIW010000053.1:0-54102 GCF_053605265.1 Streptomyces sp. NPDC003943
ACCGCCGCGGCCGCCGCCCGCCTCGCCGAGGCCGACGAGCGCTACGGCCACGGCCGCGACCCGATACCGCAGTACAACCTGATCGTCGCGCACGTGACCGCCCTCCTCGCCGTCGCGGAAGGCCGGCTCGCCGACGTACGGACCGGGCTCGCCGCCGCCGCCGAGGCCGGCTTCCCGCCCGGCACCCACCGCTACGGCTGGCCGATCCTGCTCGCCGCCGCCACCGCCGAGGCCGACAACCTCGGCCTGCCCGCCGCCGCCGAGGGCCGCGCCGCCGCGCTCGACCTGATCCGCCGCAGCGCACGGGGCCTGGCCGCGCCCGCACCCGTCTGGCAGGCCCACTCGCTGCACGTCTCCGCCGAACTCGCCCGCGCCGAGGGACGCGACACCGCCGAGCGCTGGGCCGAGACCGTCGCCGCCTACGAGCCCCTCGACCGGCCCTACGACCTGGCCCGGGTCCGTCGGCGGCTCGCCGACGCGCTCCTCGCCGAGGGCGGCCGCCGCGACGAGGCCGCCGCGCTGCTCCGCGACGCCCACACCACCGCCGTACTCCTCGGGGCGCACCCGCTGCGCGAGGACATCGAACTGCTCGCCGCCCGCGCCCGGCTCGCCCCGGTCACCGGCGCGGCCGCGGCCCCCGAGCGGGCCGAGCCGGAGCAGGACGACGCCTTCGGTCTGACCCCGCGCGAACAGGACGTGCTGCGGCTCGTCGCCGAGGGCCGCACCAACCGGCAGATCGCCGAGGAGCTGTTCATCTCGCCGAAGACGGCCAGCGTCCACGTCTCCAACATCCTCGCGAAGCTGGGCGTCGCGGGGCGCGGCGAGGCGGCGGCGATGGCCCACCGGCTGCGCCTCCTGGAGGCCCCGCAGGTCTGATCAGCCGTGCTCGGCAGCGGGGGGCGCGGACGGTACGCGTATGGTCACCTTCCCGGAGGTCAGGTCTATCGGCCCCCGGGAAGGATCGCCGTCACCGAGGTCCTCCCGGGTCAGGGCGAGGCGCTGCCGCTCGTCCTCGGTGTGCTTGCGGCCGGGCGCGAAGAACTCGTCCATGGCGTTGAACATCGGCCTCGCCTTCCTCATCCGCTAGGGCGAGACCTCCAGGCGGAGGATGCGGTCGTCCCCCGGTTCCGGGGTGCCCCGGGTGTCGGTCTCGTTGGTCACCAGCCAGAGCCGGGTGCCGCCCGCGGTCGCCAGGACCGTGCGCAGCCGCCCGTACTCACCCTTCAGGAACGCCTGGGGCTCTCCGGAACGTTCCGCTCCGGAGAGCGGAACGCGCCACAGTCGCTGCCCCCGCAGCGCGGCCAGCCAGATCGCGCCGCGCGCGTACGCGATGCCGCTCGGCGACGCCTCGTCGGTGGGCCACTGGGCCACCGGGTCGGTGTAGCCGGCCCGCCCGGCGCGGCCCTCGGCCACCGGCCAGCCGTAGTTCCGCCCGGGCTCGATCAGGTTGAGCTCGTCCCAGGTGTCCTGGCCGAACTCCGACGCCCACAGCCGCCCGTCCGCGTCCCAGGCGAGCCCCTGGACGTTGCGGTGGCCGTACGACCAGACGACGGAGCCCGGGAACGGGTTGCCGGGCGCGGGGCGGCCCTCCGGAGTCATCCGCAGGATCTTGCCGCCGAGCGAGCCCCTGTCCTGGGCGAGGGCGCGCCGCCCGGTCTCGCCGGTCCCCGCGTACAGCATCCCGTCCGGCCCGAAGGCGATCCGGCCGCCGTTGTGGATCAGCCCCTTGGGGATGCCGGTGAGCACCGGCTCCGGCTTCCCGAGCCGGTCGCCCGCTCCGCCCCCGTACCGCATGCGGACGATCCGGTTGTCCGTGGCGGAGGTCAGGTAGGCGTACAGCAGGCCGTCCCGCAGCGCGAGCCCCAGCAGCCCGCCCTCGCCGCCCGGGACGACGCCCGGGACCTCGCCGAGCGAGGTCTTGCGGCCGGTCCTCGCGTCGACGCGGGTGATCGTCCGCTCGTCCCGTGAGGAGACGAGCAGATCGCCGCCGGGCAGCTCGACGAGCCCCCACGGGGACTTCAGGTCCCGGGTGAGGGTGCCGAGGACGCGGACGCGGACCGCCGTGGCGGGGTGCGCCGACGGTGCCGGCGGCGAGGAGGGGGAGGAGGGCGAGGCGGGCTTCGAGGGCTCCGAGGGCGAGGAGCACCCGGCGGCCAGCAACAGGGCGGCGACCGCGCCCGCCGCACCCCTCACCACGAATCCGCCTCTGCCCATGCTCCCGGTCCTCTCCGTAGTGCCCGGTCGTCCCTCAGTCCCACGAGCCCCGGGGCGCCGGCAGCCTCGCGATCTCCGCGAGGTCCGCCGCGTCCAGAACGAGCTCCGCAGCCCGCGCGTTCTCCACGGCCCACCGCTCCCGCTTCGCGCCCGGGATCGGGATCACGTGCCGGCCCTGCGCCAGCACCCACGCGAGCGCCACCTGCGCCGGTGTGACGTCCGCGCCGTGCCGGGCGGCGACCCGGCGCAGGCCCGCCACCAGCGGCTGGTTGGCGGCCATCATCTCGGCCGTGAAGCGCGGATGGCGGGCCCGCGGGTCGTCCGCCTCGAAGCCGCCGCCCGGCTTCAGGGTTCCGGTCAGATAGCCGCAGCCCAGCGGCATCGCGGCCAGGAAGCCCACCCCGCGCGCCGCGCACCAGGGCAGCAGCCGCTCCAGGGCCTCCGGCGACCACACCGACAGCTCGGCCTCGACCGCGCTGACCGGGAAGACCTGCTGGATCCGCTCCAGTTGCCGGATCGTTCCCTCATGGTCGCCGCCGCGCGTGCCCCGCCGGGTCGACCGGGCGTCCACCGCGCAGAGCCCGAGCGCCCGCACCTTGCCCGCCCGGACCAGCTCGGCCATGGCGCCCCAGGTCTCCTCGACCGGCACCTCGGGGTCGGCCCGGTGCAGCTGGTAGAGGTCGATCACATCGGTCTGGAGCCGCCGCAGCGAGGCGTCGCAGGCGCGCCGGACGTAGCCGGGGCGGCCGTTGGCCACGACGTGCCCGTCGCCCACCAGCAGCCCGCACTTCGTCGACACGAAGGCGTCGGCACGGCGTTCCTTGAGCACCCGGCCGAGCAGCAGCTCGTTGGTGAACGGGCCGTACATGTCGGCGGTGTCGAGCAGGTTCACCCCGGCGTCCAGGGCCGCGTGCACCGCCCGCAGCGAGCGGTCGCCCCGCCGCTCCGAGCCGCTGTACGCCCAGCTCATCGGCATACAGCCGAGACCCACCGCCCCCACCCCGAGCGCCGCCGCCCCGATCGTCCTGCGCTCCACCGTGCCGCTACCCCTCCCTGTGCCGTCCCCCAAAGTAACCAATGGGCCGCGGGATCCTTCGCATAGCCTCGCGGACATGACACTCGAACAGACCGCCCCCGCCGCCGCCACGGACGTGTGGCTTCCGATTCCGGCCGAGGAGATCGACGGACTCCCCGCGCCCGGCACGTCGGGCCTGAACTACCGTTACTGGGACGGCGAGCCGGACTTCCCGGCCGATCCCGCGAACTGCGCCTTCTATGTCGTGCCGTACATGAAGGGCGAGGCGATCGCCGTCCGGCCGCTCGCCGGGATGACCAACGTCCGGGCCGTGCAGACCCTGTCGGCCGGCATCGACCACGTCACGCCCGGGGTCGGCGCGCTGCGGCCGGGCGTGCGGCTGTGCAACGCCCGGGGCGTGCACGAGGCCAGCACGGCGGAGCTGACGCTCGCCCTGATCCTCGCCTCGCTGCGCGGCGTCCCGGGCTTCGTGCGCGGCCAGGACGCGGAGGAGTGGCGGGCCGGTTTCTACCCGGCGCTCGCCGACAAGTCGGTGCTGATCGTCGGGTACGGGTCGATCGGCGCCGCCATCGAGGACCGGCTCGCGCCGTTCGAGTGCGCGCGGGTCGTGCGCGTCGCGCGCTCCGCGCGTGCCACGGAGCGCGGCCCCGTGCACCCGCTCACCGAACTGCCCGCGCTCCTGCCCGAGGCCGACGTGGTCGTGCTCTCCGTGCCGCTGACCCCCGAGAGCCGTCACCTCGCCGACGCGGGCTTCCTCGGCCGGATGAAGGACGGCGCGCTGCTGGTCAACGTGGCGCGCGGCTCCGTGGTGGACACCGCGGCGCTCCTGAAGGAGGTGGAGAGCGGCCGGATCACGGCGGCGCTCGACGTCACCGACCCCGAACCGCTGCCCGCCGGCCATCCGCTGTGGCACGCTCCGGGCGTCCTCGTCACCCCTCATGTGGGCGGCTCCACCTCGGCGTTCATGCCCCGCGCGAAGCGCCTGCTCGCGGCCCAGCTGACGCGGTTCGCGGCGGGGGAGGAGCTGGCGAACGTCGTCCTGACCACGTGAGACCGCCCCGGGGCGCGCACGCCCCCGGAGTGCGCCGCACGCGAGCCCCCTGGTCATCACGCAGAGTACTTATCCCCTGTCCCTGAGTGACGATCCTGGTGTATCGTCCGGGAGCGGGGGACTGCGTCGAGGTACGGGCAGACGCTGGGGAGCGAAGTGACGGGTCATCAGATTCCGAGGGGGGCGACGGGTGAAACACGGCCGAGCGACCGCCGATCCGGCGCGGCCACGCCGCCGCCGGCCACCCTCCCCGACCGCACGGTCCCGGACCAACCCGCCACCTCCGCCAGACCGGCCGCACCCGAGCGCCACGTGCCCGGGGACCTCGACCGCCCCGCCGCGCCCGAACAGCCTCGCGCCGAGCGTCGCCCGCCTGGGGATGGCGGCCGGCCTGCCGCACCGGAACAGCCTTGCGGCGAGCGCCGTATGGGCGGGGGCCCCGGCCGGCCCGCTGCACCCGAACAGCCTCGCGCCGAGCGTCGCGTGCCCGGGGACCCCGGTCGGCCCGTCGCGCCCGAGCCGCCCTTCGTCGAGCGCCGCACGGCGGGGGCGTCCGGCCGCTCCCTCGCCGTCCCCGCGCCCCGCGCGAGCGACACCGCGACCGCCGACGGCCTCGCCTCCGTGCCGTCGCACCGCGACGGCGGTTCCCCCGCCTGTGGCACTCCGGTCGACCGCCAGGACGGCAGCCGGGACGGCGGCGCTGCCGGCGAGCCCGGCCGGGACGCGACGGTCGCCGACGCCGCCGCGCTCCGCGCGGGCGACGCATCCGGCAGAACCGGCAGCTCGGCCGACGGCCCCGCTGCGCCCGGCGCAGGTGACGACTCGGGCGGTGCGGCCGGCGGCCCCGCCGTGCCCCCCGTGGCGTGCTGCGACGGCGAGCCGGTCGGTGGATGTGGCGGACATGCCGGTGTGCGGTCGGAGGGTGGCGGGGACGGAGACGCGCCGCAGCGGGCGCACGGGCATCCGTGCGAGCTTTCGGAGGAGCCGGTGAGCACCGGGACGCTCGTCCGGCGTCGGGCCGGGTCCGGGGTCGGGGCAGGGGCAGGGGCGACGCGGCCCGGGGTGCCGCAGCGGCCCGCGGGCGGGGCCGGTGGGGTGCTCGCGCAGATCGGGCTCGGGCTCATCTGCGGCGGATACGCGACCGGCGCCGCGCTCGGCTGGGGCTCCGAGGAACTCGCGCTCGTCATGGGCGACTTCGGACTGAGCGCCGCCGCGCTCGCCGCCGCCGTCTCCTGCCTGCTCTACGCCCGCGGCCACCACCGCGTCTTCCGCCCCGCCTGGCTGCTCTTCGCCTTCTCGTCCTTCATGGCCTCCGCCGGGAACGCCGTCTGGGGCTGGTACGAGGTGGTGCTGCGCCGCCCCGTGCCCAGCCCCTCCGTCGCCGACCTGTGCTTCCTGCTCTTCGCCCCGCCCGCGATCGTCGGACTGCTCGTCCTCGCCAAGCGGCCGGTGACCCGGGCCGGCTGGGTCTGCCTGGGGCTCGACGCCTGGCTGATCGGCGGCTCGCTGCTCACCCTCTCGTGGAGCCTCGCCCTCGCGCACACGGCGTACGTGCCGGGCGAGAGCGTCGCGCGCGCCGCGCTCTCGCTCGCGTACCCGCTGCTCGACATCGTCCTCGTCAGCATGGTGCTGGCGCTGCACTTCCGCCGCTCCCACCTCAACCGCTCCGCGGTCAACACGGCCATCGCCGCGCTCGCGCTCACCGTACTGTCCGACGCCCTGTTCACCTCGCCGCTGCTGCGCGAGCACTACAGCTCCGGGCAGCTCCTGGACGCCGGCTGGTTCGCGGGCTCCCTGCTGCTCGCCTACGCGCCGTGGGGCGCGCGCCGGCACGTCGACCCGCTGCCCGCGCCGGCCCGCGCCGCCCGGCACCCGCACAGCCGCCCCCTCGCCGGATCGCTGGCCGCCCTCACGCCGTACCTCGCGGCGGCGGTCTGCACCCTGAGCATCCTGTACAACGTCGTCGAGGGACGCAGAGTGGACCGCGTCGTCGTCCTCACCGGCTGTGCGGTGGTGCTCGCCCTCGTCGTCCGGCAGGGCATCATGCTGCTCGACAACATCGCGCTCACCCACGAACTGGCCCAGAAGGAGAACCACTTCAGGTCGCTCGTGCAGGGCTCCAGCGACGTCATCATGATCGCCGCGCCCACCGGCATACTGCGGTACGTCAGCCCCGCCGCCGCCGGCGTGTACGGGCGCGAGGCGGAGGACCTGGTCGGCTCCGAGCTGGCCTCGCTCATCCACCCCGAGGACCTCGGCGCCGTCGTCCACGAGGTGCGCCGCTTCCTGGCCGCCTCGCCCGCCGACGAGCCCACCACCCGGATCGAGTGCCGCTTCCGCTCCGGCACCGGCGCCTGGCTGAACGTCGAGTCGACCGTCAACCGCCATCAGGGCGGCCTGCTCTTCAACAGCCGCGACGTCACGGAGCGGGTCCGCCTGCAGGCCCAGCTGCGGCACAACGCCGAGCACGACCCGCTCACCGACCTGCCCAACCGCGCCCTGTTCACCGAGCGGGTGCGCGGCGCGCTCGGCGGCCGCCGCGCCACCGACCCCGGCACCGCCGTGCTCTTCATCGACCTGGACGGCTTCAAGGCGGTCAACGACCGCCTCGGCCACCAGGCCGGCGACGAGCTGCTCGTCCAGGCCGCCCGCCGGCTCCAGGACGCCGTACGGGCCGGGGACACCGCCGCCAGGCTCGGCGGCGACGAGTTCGCCGCGCTCATCCTCGGCGACGGCACCCGCGACCAGGCCGCCCGCGAGTGCCGGGTCCACGACATCGCCGACCGGCTGCGGCTCCGGCTCTCCCAGCCGTACCGCCTGCAGGCGGGCAACGAGGTGCGGGTCGCCGCCTCGATCGGCGTCGCCTTCGCCGAGCCCGGCATCAGCGCCGGCGACCTGCTGCGCAACGCCGACCTCGCGATGTACCGCGCCAAGGCCGGCGGCAAGGACCGGGTCGAGCTCTACGCCCCGCAGATGCAGGCCGAGGTGGTCAAGCGCACCGAGCTCGCCGCCCGGCTGCGCACCGCCCTGCACGACGGCGAGTTCGCCCTGCTGCACCAGCCCGTGGTGGACCTGGCCACCGGCCGGATCACCGCCGTCGCCGCCCAGGCCCGGTGGCGCTCCGCGCAGGGCATCCTGTTCACCCCGGCGGAGTTCCTGCGGGCCGCCGACGACGGCGAGCGCACCGCCGAGCTCGGCCGCTGGCTCCTGGAGGAGGCCGTCGAGCAGGCCGCCGAACGGGCCGGGATCGGCCACCGCACCCCGGTCACCGTCCGGCTCTCCGCGCGCCGGCTGCTCGACCGCTCCATGCCGCTCGGCTCCGTCGAGGCCCTGCTCACCCGGCACGGGCTGCCCTCCGGGTCCCTGATCATCGAGCTCGCCGACACCGACCCCCGGGACCCCCGGGTGACCTTCGACGAGCTGGAGCAGCGGCTCGCCGCCCTGCGCCGGCTCGGCGTCCGGATCGCCCTCGACGGCTTCGGCAGCGGCCACGCCGCCATCAGCGCGCTGCGCCGGCTCCCCGTCGACCTGCTGAAGCTGGACCGGGGCCTGGTCGAGGGCGTGGTGGAATCGGCCAGACTCCGCAAGATCACCAGCGGTCTGCTGCGCATCGCCGGCGACCTCGGGATGCAGTCCGTCGCCGACGGCGTCGACATGCCCGAGCAGGTCCTCGCCCTGCGCGCCATGGGCTGCACCCACGGCCAGGGCATGGCCTTCTCCGGCCCGCTCGACGAGTACCGGCTGCGCCGCGCGCTCGTCCGGGACGAGTACCCGCTGCCGGGCGCGTCCGTTCCGGTGAACGCCGCGTCCGCCGTGACCCCCGTGAGCGCTCTGACCGCCGGAAACCGGCCTCCCGTGCGCTCACATAATGAGACGCCCGTCCCACCCACTTGACAGTGACTGCGCGTCGGGGGGAGGGTCAGTGCCATGCGCACCCGAATTCTCGTACTTGGCAAGCGCGTCGGCTGAGGCAGGCCCTCCAGAAGGTCCGCCTGAAAAGCACCCGACGCGCTCCCCTCGCTTGCCTCACGGCACGAGGGGTTTTTTGTTGCACCGGAACACCCCGAAGTCGTACCAAACCCTCGCAAAAACCCTCTGCTTCGAGAAGAGAATGCTGATGACCGAGCAGGCCACCGGGCACCATCCGCAGCCGCGACCCCGTAGCGGCGCACAGCCCGCCACCACCGTCGAGCACGTCACGGGTGCGCAGTCCCTCATTCGCTCTCTCGAGGAAGTGGGCGCCGACACCGTCTTCGGCATCCCGGGCGGCGCCATCCTCCCGGCGTACGACCCGATGATGGACTCGCAGCGGGTCCGCCACATCCTGGTCCGCCACGAGCAGGGCGCGGGCCACGCCGCCACCGGCTACGCCCAGGCCACCGGCAAGGTCGGCGTCTGCATGGCGACCTCCGGCCCGGGCGCCACCAACCTGGTCACGCCGATCGCCGACGCCCACATGGACTCGGTCCCGCTGGTCGCGATCACCGGCCAGGTCGCCTCCAAGGCGATCGGCACCGACGCCTTCCAGGAGGCGGACATCTGCGGCATCACGATGCCGATCACCAAGCACAACTTCCTGGTCACCAAGGCCGAGGACATCCCGCGGACGATCGCCGAGGCGTTCCACATCGCCTCGACCGGCCGCCCCGGCCCGGTCCTGGTCGACATCGCCAAGGACGCCCTCCAGGCGAAGACGGTCTTCAGCTGGCCGCCGCAGACCGACCTGCCCGGCTACCGCCCGGTCACCAAGCCGCACGCCAAGCAGATCCGCGAGGCCGCCAAGCTGATCACCGCCGCCAAGCGGCCCGTCCTGTACGTCGGCGGCGGCGTCATCAAGGCCGGCGCCACCGCCGAGCTGAAGGTCCTCGCCGAGCTCACCGGCGCCCCGGTCACCACCACCCTGATGGCGCTCGGCGCGTTCCCCGACAGCCACCCGCTGCACGTCGGCATGCCCGGCATGCACGGTGCCGTCACCGCCGTCACCGCCCTGCAGAAGGCCGACCTGATCGTCGCCCTCGGCGCCCGCTTCGACGACCGCGTCACCGGCAAGCTGGACAGCTTCGCCCCGTACGCCAAGATCGTCCACGCCGACATCGACCCGGCCGAGATCGGCAAGAACCGCGCCGCCGACGTCCCGATCGTCGGTGACGCCCGCGAGGTCATCGCCGACCTGGTCCAGGCCGTCCAGGCCGAGCACACCGAGGGCCACAAGGGCGACTACAGCGCCTGGTGGAGCGACCTCAGCCGGTGGCGCGAGACCTACCCGCTCGGCTACGACCTGCCCGAGGACGGCAGCCTGTCGCCGCAGCAGGTCATCCAGCGCGTCGGCGCGCTGGCGCCGGAGGGCACGATCTTCGCCGCCGGCGTCGGCCAGCACCAGATGTGGGCCGCGCACTTCGTCGACTACGAGCAGCCGCGCACCTGGCTCAACTCCGGCGGCGCCGGCACGATGGGCTACGCCGTCCCGGCCGCCATGGGCGCCAAGGCCGGCGCGCCGGACCGCACGGTCTGGGCCATCGACGGCGACGGCTGCTTCCAGATGACCAACCAGGAACTGGTCACCTGTGCCCTGAACAACATCCCGATCAAGGTCGCCATCATCAACAACGGCGCCCTCGGCATGGTCCGCCAGTGGCAGACGCTGTTCTACAACCAGCGCTACTCCAACACGGTGCTGCACTCCGGCCCGGACGACGTCAACCCGGACGCCCGGGGCACCCGTATCCCGGACTTCGTCAAGCTGTCCGAGGCCATGGGCTGTGTCGCGCTGCGCTGCGAGGACCCGGCCGACCTCGACAAGGTCATCGCCGAGGCCAACGCCATCAACGACCGCCCGGTCGTGATCGACTTCATCGTCCACGAGGACGCCCAGGTCTGGCCGATGGTCGCCGCGGGCACCTCCAACGACGAGGTCATGGCCGCGCGGGGCGTCCGCCCCGACTTCGGCGACGGCGAAGACGACTGAGCCGCAGAGCGAAGAAGAGCTAGAGGGAAGAGACCCACACCATGTCCACCAAGCACACGCTCTCCGTCCTGGTCGAGAACACCCCCGGCATCCTCGCCCGGATCGCCGCCCTGTTCTCCCGTCGCGGCTTCAACATCGACTCCCTCGCCGTCGGTGTCACCGAGCACCCCGACATCAGCCGCATCACCATCGTGGTCAATGTCGAGGACCTGCCCCTTGAGCAGGTGACCAAGCAGCTCAACAAGCTGGTCAACGTCCTGAAGATCGTCGAACTCGAGCCCAGCGCTGCGATCCAGCGCGAGCTCGTCCTGGTGAAGGTCCGCGCCGACAACGAGACCCGCTCCCAGATCGTCGAGATCGTCCAGCTCTTCCGAGCGAAGACCGTGGACGTCTCGCCGGAGGCGGTCACCATCGAGGCCACCGGTTCGAGTGACAAGCTCGAGGCGATGCTGAAGATGCTGGAGCAGTTCGGCATCAAGGAGCTCGTCCAGTCCGGCACCATCGCCATAGGGCGTGGCGCCCGGTCCATCACGGACCGGTCCCTGCGGGCCCTCGACCGCAGCGCGTGACACTCTCTGTCGTCAACAGGCCGTGACCGCCGGTCCACCCGGTGGTCCGCCTGGCGAGACCCGAAAACCTTCCTCCCGCACCCCGCCGTACGGTGGGAGCAACACCAGCACCTCAAGGAGATTCCCAGTGGCCGAGCTGTTCTACGACGCCGACGCCGACCTGTCCATCATCCAGGGCCGCAAGGTCGCGGTGATCGGCTACGGCAGCCAGGGACACGCCCACGCGCTGTCGCTCCGCGACTCGGGCGTGGACGTCCGCGTCGGTCTGCACGAGGGCTCCAAGTCCAAGGCCAAGGCCGAGGAGCAGGGCCTGCGCGTGGTGACGCCCGCCGAGGCCGCCGCCGAGGCCGACGTCATCATGATCCTCATCCCGGACCCGATCCAGGCCCAGGTCTACGAGGAGTCCATCGCCCCGAACCTGAAGGACGGCGACGCCCTCTTCTTCGCCCACGGCTTCAACGTCCGCTTCGGCTTCATCAAGCCCCCGGCCGGCGTCGACGTCGCCCTGGTCGCCCCGAAGGGCCCGGGCCACCTGGTCCGCCGCCAGTACGAGGAGGGTCGCGGCGTCCCGGCGATCGCCGCCGTCGAGAAGGACGCCACGGGCAACGCGTTCGCCCTGGCCCTGTCGTACGCCAAGGCGATCGGCGGCACCCGCGCCGGCGTCATCAAGACGACCTTCACCGAGGAGACCGAGACCGACCTCTTCGGCGAGCAGGCCGTCCTCTGCGGTGGCGCCAGCGCCCTGGTGAAGGCGGGCTTCGAGACCCTGGTCGAGGCCGGCTACCAGCCGGAGATCGCGTACTTCGAGTGCCTCCACGAGCTGAAGCTGATCGTGGACCTCATGTACGAGGGCGGCCTGGAGAAGATGCGCTGGTCCGTCTCCGAGACCGCCGAGTGGGGCGACTACATCACCGGCCCGCGCATCATCACGGACGCCACCAAGGCCGAGATGAAGAAGGTCCTCGCGGAGATCCAGGACGGCACCTTCGCCAAGAACTGGATGGACGAGTACCACGGCGGTCTGAAGAAGTACAACGAGTACAAGACCCAGGACGAGAAGCACCTCCTGGAGACCACCGGCAAGGAGCTGCGCAAGCTCATGAGCTGGGTGAACGACGAGGAGGCGTAAGCCTCCTGGGCGCGGGGTCGGGCGGTTCGTCCGGCCCCGTGCCACATCCTGGACACCTCGCCCCACGGCCTTGGACACCCCGTCCAACCACGGACGGGTGATCCTGCCAAGGAGGCGCAGGAACCGCGCCTGCGCACCACTACACTGCTCAACAACATCGCGTCTGGCCCACAGCGTCGTGCGCTTTCACGCGGCTAGCCCCCTCCACTGCTGCGGCCGTCGGGACGGCCGTCCGCACCGTCTCTGTGAGGACTCAACGTGAGCTCGAAACCCGTCGTACTCATCGCTGAAGAGCTGTCGCCCGCCACCGTCGACGCCCTGGGCCCGGACTTCGAGATCCGGCACTGCAACGGCGCGGACCGCGCCGAACTGCTGCCCGCGATCGCCGATGTCGACGCCATCCTGATCCGCTCCGCGACCAAGGTCGACGCGGAGGCCATCGCCGCCGCCAAGAAGCTGCGGGTCGTCGCCCGCGCCGGTGTCGGCCTGGACAACGTGGACGTCTCCGCCGCCACCAAGGCCGGCGTGATGGTCGTCAACGCCCCGACCTCCAACATCGTCACCGCCGCCGAGCTCGCGTGCGGTCTGCTCGTCGCCACCGCGCGCAACATCCCGCAGGCCAACACCGCGCTGAAGAACGGCGAGTGGAAGCGCTCGAAGTACACGGGCGTCGAGCTCAGCGAGAAGACCCTCGGTGTCGTCGGCCTCGGCCGCATCGGCGTCCTGGTCGCCCAGCGGATGTCCGCCTTCGGCATGAAGATCGTCGCGTACGACCCCTACGTGCAGCCGGCCCGCGCCGCCCAGATGGGCGTGAAGCTGCTGTCCCTGGACGAGCTGCTCGAGGTCGCCGACTTCATCACCGTCCACCTGCCGAAGACCCCGGAGACCCTCGGTCTCATCGGCGACGAGGCGCTGCACAAGGTCAAGCCGTCGGTCCGGATCGTCAACGCCGCGCGCGGCGGCATCGTGGACGAGGCGGCGCTGTACTCGGCGCTCAAGGAGGGCCGGGTCGCCGGCGCGGGCCTCGACGTGTACGCGAAGGAGCCCTGCACGGACTCCCCGCTCTTCGAGCTCGACCAGGTCGTCTGCACCCCGCACCTCGGCGCCTCCACGGACGAGGCCCAGGAGAAGGCCGGCATCGCGGTCGCCAGGTCGGTGCGCCTGGCGCTCGCCGGCGAGCTGGTCCCGGACGCGGTGAACGTCCAGGGCGGCGTCATCGCCGAGGACGTCAAGCCGGGTCTGCCGCTGGCCGAGAAGCTCGGCCGGATCTTCACGGCGCTAGCCGGTGAGGTCGCGGCCCGCCTCGACGTCGAGGTGTACGGCGAGATCACCCAGCACGACGTGAAGGTGCTCGAACTCTCCGCGCTCAAGGGCGTGTTCGAGGACGTGGTCGACGAGACCGTGTCGTACGTCAACGCGCCGCTGTTCGCGCAGGAGCGCGGTGTCGAGGTGCGCCTGACGACGAGCTCCGAGTCGCCCGACCACCGCAACATGGTCACCGTGCGCGGCACGCTGGCGAACGGTCAGGAGGTCTCGGTCTCCGGCACGCTGGCGGGCCCGAAGCACCTGCAGAAGATCGTCGCGGTCGGCGACTACGACGTGGACCTGGCGCTCGCCGACCACATGGCGGTGCTGCGCTACGAGGACCGTCCGGGCGTCGTCGGCACGGTGGGCCGGATCCTCGGCGAGGCCGGTCTGAACATCGCGGGCATGCAGGTCTCCCGGACGGTGGAGGGCGGCGAGGCGCTGGTCGTGCTCACCGTCGACGAGACCGTCCCGGCGAACGTGCTCGCGGACATCGCGGCGGAGATCGGCGCGGCCTCGGCCCGCTCGGTCAACCTGGTCTGATCCCCGTCCCACCGCACTGACCGCCGTACCGTACCCGGTGCGCTAGACGATCGTCTTACACGAATGTCTAGCGACCGGGTACAGTGCTGTCATGGGACACAAGGAAGAGCTGCTCGAAGGCGCCAAGCGCTGCCTCCTGGAGAAGGGCTACGCCCGCACCACCGCCCGTGACGTGGTGGCCGCCTCGGGCACCAACCTCGCCTCCATCGGCTACCACTACGGCTCCAAGGACGCCCTGCTCCAGCAGGCGTTCCTGGCGCTCACCGAGGAGTGGGGCGAGGAGGCCCTCGCGGCGGGCGCCGAGGGTGCGGCGGAGCTGCCGGCCGATCCGTACGAGCGCTTCCGCGCCGTCTGGGAGCAGGTCATCGCGGCCGCCGGGCCGAGCCGTCCGGTGTGGAAGCTGCAGACCGAGGTCGTCACCCGCATCGACGACGACGAGAAGCTGCGCGAGGCCATCAAGGAGCCCCAGCGCGAGGGCCGGCTCGGCATGGCCCAGGGCTTCACCGGCATCGACCCGGAGCAGGACCCCGAGAAGGCCCGGGTGGCCGGACTGCTCTGCCAGGCCCTGGTCGCGGGCGTGATGATCCAGTGGCTGGTGGACCCGGAGACGGCGCCGAGCGCGGACGACCTCACGGCGGGGCTCAAGGTCCTGATGGGCGAGTGAACCGCGAACGCGCCCAGGGCCGGTCCTAGAGCCGCGCCGACTTCAGCGCCATGTGCAGCAACAGGCGGTCCTCGCCCGCGTCCAGGTCGAGGCCGGTGAGCTGTTCGACGCGCGAGAGGCGGTAGTAGAGGGTCTGGCGGTGG
This sequence comes from Streptomyces sp. NPDC003943, assembly GCF_053605265.1. Taxonomy (NCBI): domain Bacteria; kingdom Bacillati; phylum Actinomycetota; class Actinomycetes; order Kitasatosporales; family Streptomycetaceae; genus Streptomyces; species Streptomyces sp. NPDC003943. Next base: position 14,620 of record NZ_JBSGIW010000053.1, read on the forward strand.
ATGCCGAGGGCCGTCGCCGTGCGGCCCGCCTGGCCCGCGTGGTCGAGGAACACCTCGGCCGTGCGGGCCAGTTCGGCATGGGCCGGGGCGAGCAGGGCGCGCACCGCCGGGTCCGGTTCGGCGGGCGGGAGGGCGGTGAGCATCCGGTACGGGCCGAGCGCGGCCCACTCGGCCAGCGGGCCGAGGTGCGGCTGGGCGCTCGCGGCCCGCGCGGCCGAGGCGGCCTCGCGCCAGGCGATGTCGAGGTCCGCGAGCCCGCGCCGCGGCGAGGCGATCCCGGCGACCGCCGCCGTACCCGCCGAGGTGCGCAGCCGGCCGGCCGCCGTGGTGGCGGGGGAGAGGTTGTCGCCCGAGCGCAGCCGGACGAGCGCGGCGAGGGCGCGGGCCCCGGCGGAGCCCGGGGCGTACGGAGCCGGCGCCGCGGGGTGGTCCGTGGGTGCGCCCGGGCCGGCGGCCGGGCCCGCGCCGAAGGCCGCCGCCGGGCCCGCCGTCGCCGGTCGCCACGGCACCGTGCAGAGCGCCGCCGCGCCCGGCACCGTACGCGGGGAGGGGGAGTCCTCGTCCGGCCAGGGGGCCAGGCAGACCAGGGCGTGCAGGCCGTCGGCGTCCGGGCCGAGGGCGGTGCGGAGGGCGGCGACCGCCATGTCGTACTGCCAGCCGCGTTCCGCCGTCAGGGTGGCGCGCAGTTCGCGGGAGAGGTCGGCGCCGGCCCGTTCCTCGTCGGCGAGCAGGTCGCCGATCCGGGCGGCGACCTCCATGGCGGCGTTCAGCTGGGCGTGCGAGGGGCCCGGCTCGGCGTCGAGCAGCCACACGTAACCGAGGACCACACCCCGATGGCGTACCGGCAGACAGATCCGGCCCCGGTTCACGCCCGCGTCCGGGGCGGCCGGGATGCGGACCGGACCGGTCGCCCGGGTGATGCCGAAGCCCTCGAACCAGGCGCGGACCGCCGGGGTGGACTTCCGGGTCAGGATCGAGCGGGTCCGGACCGGGTCCATGGCGCTGTCGTCCTCGGAGTCGTGCGCGCCGAAGGCGATCAGCCCGAAGTCCCGGTTCTCCAGGGTCGCGGGGGCGCCGAGCAGCGTCGAGATCTCGTCCACCAGGTCCTGGTAATCGCCCTTCACGGCGCCCATTCTCGCACCGTTCGCCCGCGCCTTCAGACAGATGTCTGAGAGCGTGGCCACGGATGCGTGACAGCTGTAGATGGCGGACGATCAGAGCGATCCTTAGGTTTCACGGTGGTTCTTCGTGCTGTTCCCGATTGGTTACGTACATTCGGGTACGGCACCTTTCGTCACCCTGCCCTCTGGAGGTGCCCCGTGCTGGGTCCCGTGATCCTCGCCGCGTCGCGCAGCGACAAGATGCGCCGTTTCGTGTCGGCCGCCCCCGGGACCAAGCAGGTCGTCGCCCGCTTCATCGCGGGCGAGACCGTCGGCGACGTCATCCCGATCGTGCAGGACCTCGCCGCCCGCGGCCTGGAGGTCACCCTCGACGTCGTCGGTGAGGACATCACCACCGTCGAGCAGTCCTACGCCGCCCGCGACGCCTACCTGGAGCTCATCGGCCGCCTCAAGGAGCTGGGCCTCGGCGCCCGCGCCGAGATGTCCGTGAAGCTCTCGATGTTCGGCCAGTCGCTGGAGAACGGCCACGAGCTGGCCCTCGCCAACGTCCGCCCGGTCGTCGCGGCCGCCGCCGAGATCGGCACCACGGTCACCCTGGACGCCGAGGACCACACCACCCTCGACTCGATGTTCGCCATCCACGAGGAGCTGCGGAAGGACTTCCCGCAGACCGGCTGCGTCATCCAGGCGTACCTCTTCCGCACCGAGGACGACGCCCGCCGCCTGGCCGCCAACGGCTCGCGCGTGCGCATCGTGAAGGGCGCCTACAAGGAGCCCGCGTCCGTCGCGATCCAGGACAAGCCCGAGATCGACAAGGCCTACGTCCGGATCATGAAGATCCTGATGGAGGGCGAGGGCTACCCGATGATCGGGTCCCACGACCCCCGGCTCATCTCCGTCGGCCAGGAGCTCGCCCGCCGCGCCGGGCGCAAGCTGGACGAGTACGAGTTCCAGATGCTGTACGGCATCCGCACCGAGGAGCAGAACCGGCTCGCGGCCGAGGGCCACCGGATGCGCGTCTACACCGCGTACGGCACCGACTGGTACGGCTACTTCATGCGCCGCCTGGCGGAGAAGCCGGCCAACCTCCTCTTCTTCGTCCGCTCCATCCTCACCAAGGGCTGAGCCCCACACCCCTCCGAAGGAGTTCCGAGACTCATGGACGCTGTGACCCAGGTCCCCACTCCCGTCAACGAGCCGGTGCACGGCTACGCCCCCGGCTCGCCCGAGCGCGCCCGCCTGGAGGCCAAGCTCAAGGAGCTGGCCGACAACCCGCGCGAGCTGCCGATGACCATCGGCGGCGTCAAGCGCATGGGCGGCGGCGAGCGTGTCGACGTCGTGCAGCCGCACAACCACAAGTCGGTCATCGGCACCTTCGCCGGCGCCACCCAGCAGGACGCCCAGGACGCCATCGACGCCGCCCTGGCCGCCGCCCCGGCCTGGCGCGCGATGTCCTTCGACGACCGCGCCGCGATCATCCTGCGCGCCGCCGAGCTGCTCGCCGGCCCCTGGCGCGAGACGCTGGCCGCCTCCACCATGCTCGGCCAGTCGAAGACCGCCCAGCAGGCCGAGATCGACACCCCCTGTGAGCTCGTCGACTTCTGGCGCTTCAACGTGGCCTACGCCCGCCAGATCCTCGCCGAGCAGCCGCCGGCGAACTCGCCCGGCGTGTGGAACCGCCTCGACCACCGCCCGCTCGAGGGCTTCGTCTACGCGATCACGCCGTTCAACTTCACGGCCATCGCGGGCAACCTGCCCACCGCCCCCGCCCTCATGGGCAACGTGGTGGTCTGGAAGCCGTCCCCGACCCAGACCCACTCCGCCGTGCTCCTCATGGAGCTCCTGGAGGAGGCCGGCCTGCCGAAGGGCGTCATCAACCTGGTGACCGGCGACGGCATCGCCGTCTCCGAGGTGGCCCTGAACCACCGGGACCTGGCCGGCATCCACTTCACCGGCTCGACCAGGACCTTCCAGCACCTGTGGAAGACGGTCGGCACCAACATCGAGAAGTACCGCTCCTACCCGCGGATCGTCGGCGAGACCGGCGGCAAGGACTTCGTCGTCGCCCACCCCAGCGCCGACCGCGCCGTCCTGAAGACCGCGCTGACCCGCGGCTCCTTCGAGTTCCAGGGCCAGAAGTGCTCCGCGTCCTCGCGTGCGTACATCCCGGCCTCCATCTGGAACGACGGCTTCAAGGAGGAGTTCGCGGCCGAGGTCGACGGCATCAAGATGGGTGACGTCACCGACCTGTCGAACTTCATCGGCGCCGTCATCGACGACCGTGCCTTCGCCAAGAACAAGGCCGCCATCGACCGCGCCAAGGCCGACGAGACCTGCACGATCGTCGCCGGTGGCACCTACGACGACTCCGAGGGCTACTTCGTCCGCCCGACGGTCATCGAGTGCACCGACCCGGAGAACGAGGTCTTCACGACCGAGTACTTCGGCCCGATCCTCGCGGTCCACGTGTACGAGGACGACAAGTACGACGAGATGCTGGCCCAGATGGAGTCCGTCTCCGACTACGCCCTCACCGGCTCGGTCATCTCGAACGACCGCGCCGCCGCCGCGTACACGATGGAGAAGCTGCGCTTCGCCGCCGGCAACTTCTACATCAACGACAAGTCGACCGGTGCCGTCGTCGGCCAGCAGCCCTTCGGCGGCGGCCGCGCCTCCGGCACCAACGACAAGGCCGGTGCCCCGCAGAACCTGATGCGCTGGACCCTGACCCGGGCCATCAAGGAGACGCTGGTCCCGCCGACCGAGTACGGCTACCCGCACATGGGCTGAGGCCCCCCCCGCGGGCCCCGATGAGGCCCGCCCCTGAACACCGCCCCCTTCCTTGGTCCCCCAACCGAGGTCGGGGGCGGTTTCCATTCCGGCGCTCACCGGCGGGAGGAGACTGGGGGCATGACCGTCTGGACCGCACCCACCCATGAGCTCGGCCCCGATCGTCTCCGCGCCGTGCGCGAGATGCTGGACGACGCCTTCGACGGGGACTTCTCCGACGAGGACTGGGACCACTCCCTCGGCGGCCTCCACGCCTGGACCGAGGACGAGTGGGGCATCGCCGCGCACGGCAGCCTGGTGATGCGGCGCGTGCTGCACCACGGGCGCTCGTACCGCGTCGGGTACGTGGAGGCCGTGGCCGTACGGGCCGAGCTGCGGCGGCAGGGTCTCGGCGGCCGGATCATGGGCGAGCTGGAGCGCGCGATCGACGGCGCCTACGCCTTCGGGGCGCTGTCCGCGTCGGAGGGCGCGTCCGGGCTCTACCGGGGGCGCGGGTGGCGGCTGTGGCGCGGGCGGATCGAGACGCTGAGCCCGGCGGGGATCGTGCGGCTGCCGGACGAGGAGGACTCGACGTATCTGCGGGCGGCGGCCGGGCGGCCGTTGCCGGACCCGGCCGAGCCGCTGGTCTTCGACTGGCGGGACGGGGACGTGATGTGAGTGCCCGTGGGTCGCTCCGTCAGTCCTTTCCGGTGGCGGTACGGGCGTTCACGGCCTTGCCCTTCCTCGTCTCCAGGTTCGCCGTGTACACCGCCGACAGCGCGCTGCCGACCGCGACCAGGATCGCGAACCCTGGCAGGCCGAGCGACAGGTACGCGGCGCCGCACGCCAGTGCCCACACCACGAGCAGCGCCTTGGCGCGGCGGCTCAGGAACCACACCTTCTCCGGCGCCGCCGGCGGCGCGTCCAGACTGCCCGCCGGTCCCGCGGTCGCCGCCTTGGGGCGCTTGAAGTAGCCGTACACCAACCACTCGCCGCACAACTCCCAGCCTTCCGGCTCCAGTTCGCCGAGCACTTTGGCGCGGCGCCGGCCGGCGATCACCTCGCGGCGGTACTCCCAGGCGAGCGCGACCCCGGGCGCCCGGCGGCACACGAAGCGGCCGAGCGAGTCGAGGTGTTCCACCTCCCAGCCCTGGTCGCCGTGGACCGCGAGCATCCGCCGGTCGTTGAAGAGGTCCGCCGTCCAGGTCCAGTGCTCCGCCGCCCGGTCCGGCTCGCCGGGCGCCGGGGCGGGCCCGCCGAGCGAGGCCGCGAACAGCGCGGCCGGGCCGAACTCCTCCTCCGGCGCCGTGCCCGACTCGGCGAGGTGGGCGCGCAGTTCGTCGACGGTCCGCGCGAGCTGCTCCTCGGGGACGCCGGACGTGCGCAGCGCCTCCGCGAGTTCGGTGAAATAGGCGTCGGTACTCATGAAGCGGTTCCCCCTGTGTGCAGCTTGCCTCGTACGGCCCGGTGGAACTCCGTCCAGGCCGCGCCCTCGGCCGCCAGATGCGTGCGCCCCCGCTCGGTGAGCCGGTAGTAGCGCCGCCCCGGCCCGCGATCGGCGGCCCGGAACTCGGCCTCCACCAGGCCCGCCTCCTCCAGGCGGTTCAGTACGGGGTACAGCGTCCCGCCCTTGATCTCGCCCAGGCCCGCCTCGGCGAGCGACTTGGCGATCTCGTACCCGTAACTCTCGCCGTCGGTCAGGCAGGAGAGGACGAGGAGGTCGAGGACTCCCTTGAGCCAGCTGGATCTGCGGTCTGCGGCCATGACGGCATTCCATCACTACCTAGGTAGGAAAGCAATCTAGCTAGCTGTCCAGTCCTTCCTTCGCGGGCAGCGCTGCGGGCTGCCCGCCGTCTCAGATAGTAGGAAGTCCGAGTAATTGTGGAGACAGAAGCGATCCGCTGGCCTAGCTTTGTAGAAGCCGAACGTCCCGCTCCATCGAGCGCAGGGCGGTCGAGAGCGCGACGCCCCTGAGCAGGCAACCCCTGCGGCGGCGCTCCCCGCCCCTTCCGGCGCCTTCGATCACCACACCCCTCCGTACCCGCACGTCCGGAGCACTGATCTCAAGGAGTCGATCCCTCATGGCCGCTCAGACCGCCCGCCGCGTCCGCCACTCCGCCGCCCGTCCCTCCGACGAGGCCCGCCAGAACGCCGCCGCCGCCCTCCAGCGCGCCCTCGACCGCCGTGACAACGGCGGCTCCACCGGTCACTGATCCGCAGGGACGTCCGTCCCGCCGTGACTGTCCGTTCGTCCACATGGTGGACGGAACGTGTCAGACGATGGGACGAAGAGTAGGGTGCCGACATGTCTCACAGCATCAATCTCGCAGTCATCCCCGGCGACGGCATCGGCCAGGAGGTCGTGGCCCAGGGCCTCAAGGTCCTCGCGGCCGCCCTTCCCGAGGATGTGAAGCTGGAGACGAAGGAGTACGACTTCGGCGCCCAGCGCTACCACGCCACCGGTGAGACCCTCACCGACGCCGACCTCGACGCCCTCAAGCAGCACGACGCGATCCTGCTCGGCGCGATCGGCGACCCGTCCGTCCCGTCCGGCGTCCTGGAGCGCGGCTTCCTCCTGAAGCTGCGCTTCGCCTTCGACCACCACGTCAACCTGCGCCCCTCGAAGCTGCTCCCCGGCGTCGCCACCCCGCTCGCCGGCCAGCCCGAGATCGACTTCGTCGTCGTCCGCGAGGGCACCGAGGGCCCGTACACCGGCAACGGCGGCACCATCCGCAAGGGCACCGAGCACGAGGTCGCCACCGAGGTGTCCGTGAACACGGCCTACGGTGTCGAGCGCGTGGTCCGGGACGCCTTCGCCCGCGCCCAGGCCCGCCCCCGCAAGAAGCTGACGCTGGTCCACAAGAACAACGTGCTGACCTTCGCGGGCCACCTGTGGACGAACATCTTCAACAAGGTCGCGGCCGAGTTCCCCGAGGTCACGACCGACTACCTGCACGTCGACGCCGCGACGATCTTCCTCGTCACCGACCCGGCCCGGTTCGACGTCATCGTCACCGACAACCTGTTCGGCGACATCATCACGGACCTCGCCGCGGCCGTCTCCGGCGGCATCGGCGTCGCCGCCTCGGGCAACATCAACCCGAGCGGCGAGTTCCCCTCCATGTTCGAGCCGGTCCACGGATCCGCGCCGGACATCGCGGGCCAGGGCAAGGCGGACCCGACGGCCACCGTGCTCTCGGTCGCCCTGCTGCTGCGCCACCTCGGCCACGAGACCGAGGCCGCCCGGATCGAGGAGGCCGTCGCCGCCGACCTCACGGAGCGCGGAGACAGCGTCCGTACGACGGACGAGATCGGCGACGCGCTCGCGGTACGCGTAGCGAGCTGACCCGACGCTGACATCCACCCAGCCGCCGGGTCGCAACCAGCACCCGGCGGCTGTTCCTGTGCGGTCGCCAGGTGCCACCATCGAATCCTTGGACCGCGCGCGCGTCTACACGCGTCTACGCGTACCCACCCGTTTCGTGCCGCGCTCGCGCGCGCGATAATCGGACGTGGGGCCGCGGCATGCGGGAAAGCTCGGACGTCCTAGCAGTGACCTGTGTGACTGCGGAGCGGCGTGAGCGCGGTCCGACCCACACAACCGGTGAAGGACAAGCACTCATGACGACGCCCACCATCGAGCTCAAGCCCTCCTCCAGCCCGCTGTCCGACGCGGAGCGAGAGGCGATCCTGGCCAACCCGGGGTTCGGCCGCCACTTCACCGACCACATGGTCACCGTCCGCTGGACCGAGGGCCGCGGCTGGCACGACGGCCAGCTCGTGCCGTACGGCCCGCTCTCCCTCGACCCGGCGACGAACGTCCTGCACTACGCCCAGGAGATCTTCGAGGGCCTGAAGGCGTACCGCCGCCCCGACGGTTCCGTCGCGTCCTTCCGCCCCGACGCCAACGCCCGCCGCTTCCAGTCGTCGGCGCGCCGGCTGGCGATGCCCGAGCTGCCGGTCGAGACCTTCATCGAGGCGTGTGACGTGCTGGTCCAGCAGGACAAGGCGTGGGTTCCGGAGCACGGCGGCGAGGCGTCCCTCTACCTGCGCCCGTTCATGATCGCGACCGAGGTCGGCCTGGGCGTCCGGCCGGCCAACGAGTACCTCTTCGTGGTCATCGCCTCCCCGGCCGGCCCGTACTTCCCGGGCGGCGTCAAGCCCGTCTCCATCTGGGCCTCCGAGGACCGGGTCCGCGCGGTCCCCGGCGGCATGGGCGACGCCAAGACCGGCGGCAACTACGCGGCCTCCCTGCTCGCGCAGGCCGAGGCGGCGGCCAAGGGCTGCGACCAGGTGTGCTATCTCGACGCGGTCGAGCACAAGTGGGTCGAGGAGCTCGGCGGCATGAACCTGTACTTCGTGTACGGGAACGAGAACAAGATCGTCACGCCGACCCTCTCCGGCTCCATCCTGGAGGGCATCACCCGCGACTCGCTCCTGCAGGTCGCGAACGACCTCGGCTACGAGTCCGTGGAGGCCCGCGTCTCCATCGACCAGTGGCAGGAGGACACGGCGAACGGCACCCTCACCGAGGTCTTCGCCTGCGGCACCGCCGCCGTCATCACCCCGGTCGGCACGGTCAAGTCCGCCCGGGGCGACTGGCAGCAGTCGGGCGGCGAGCCCGGCGAGGTCACGATGAAGCTGCGCGAGGCCCTGCTCGCCATCCAGACCGGGAAGTCCGAGGACGTCCACGGCTGGATGCACGAGCTGGGCAAGTGAGCGAGTAGCCCGGCTCACCGGCGGGTTCGAGCTGGTCGAGCGAGTGGCTCAGTCCACCAGAGCGCCCGGGACGGTCTCCGTCCCGGGCGCTTCCGCGTCCGCTCCGGGGGTCAGCGCGGGCTGCGCGGCCTTCGCCGCCGCCCCCGGCGTCAGCGCCATGTACAGCAGGCCGCCGACGATCCCCGAGAACACGAAGCTGCAGTCGATCCCGCCGGTCAGGGAGAGCAGCGGGCCCTCGTAGAGCGGGGTCGACACCGCGGTCAGGCCGACCGCCGCGCCGATCGCCCACGCGACCGTGGCGCGCGGGTGCCAGCCGGCCTTGTACCAGTAGATGCCGCCGCGCGAGCGCTGGTTGAAGACCTGGAGCGCCTCGGCGTCGTACTCGCCGCGACAGCGCCGGTGCCCGATCAGCGTGATGACCGCCCACGGCGTGCCGATGGCGGTCAGGAGCAGCACGAACGACGTCATCGCGGTCTGCGCGTCCGAGGCGAAGTGGCCGAGGAAGACGAAGCCGGTGGCGACGGCGGCGACGACGAGGGTGGCGCGGGCGCGGGTGGCCTTCGGCAGGATCGCGTCGAGGTCCAGGCCCATGGAGTAGAGCATCAGTCCGGCGTTGCCGACCGAGCCGGCGGTCGCGGAGAGCAGCAGCGGGACCAGGTACCAGAAGGGCGAGGCCGCGACGAGCGGTCCGGCGTAGTCGGTGCCGCCGCGGGCCGCGAGCGCCGTGAATGTACCGAAGAGCTGCGGCACGAGCAGGCCGATGACCAGGCCGATACAGGTGGCGCGCCAGATCTTCTTCGGGCTGTGCTTCGTCGGCGAGATGTAGCGGGTGTAGTCGCCGAGCAGGGTGATGAAGGCGACCGGGCCGCTGAGTCCGGCGGCGACCGCGGAGAGCAGCCAGGTCGGCCAGAAGGAGCCGAGCAGGTACGGGGTGTCCGGTACGGCCGCGGTGGTGAAGTCCCCGGCGTACGCGACGAGTCCGATGGCGAGCAGGATGGTCATGCCGATCGCGAGGGCCTGGCTCAGCTTGAGCAGCAGCCGGTAGCCGTAGACCGCGCCGACGACGGTGAGGGCGGCGAGGAGCGCGTAGACGGCCGCGTGCGCGGCGCCGCCGGTGGGCAGGCCGAGCAGGCGGTCCAGGGTGCCGACCATCACGTCGCCGCCGATCCACAGGGTCAGCGCGGTGTAGCCGAGCGAGAGCAGCAGACCGACCACCGAGCCGACCAGCCGGCCGCGGACGCCGAAGAAGGCGCCGGAGGAGGTGGAGAGGTTGGTGGCGGTGCGGAGCGAGACCAGCGCGAGCGGGGCGGTGACGGCCACGCCGACGAGGGTGCCGGCGACCACGGAGGTCACCGACGCCCACCAGCCGAGGCCGAAGGAGACCGGCAGCCAGCCGAAGACGATCACGCCGAGGCAGAGGTTGGAGCCGAGCAGGATCGAGACGAGGTCGCGGGGACCGCTGGTGCGTTCCGCCTCGGGGATGGTGTCGACTCCGCGCTGTTCTATCGCCATGGGAACTCCGGGAGGGGGTGGGGGACAGGGTGGGGCGTGGGGGGATTTCGGGGGCCTGATCGACTGCTGGATTTAGAGCGGCGCTCTATCAGGCTCAGTGGCCCAATGTGAACCACGCTTATTGGTCACGTCAATGCTTGGAAGATGCCGTCTCAACATTTAGAGTGTTGCTCAAAGTCGTTCGATCGGCTCGATTCGATCAGGAGGTGCACGGCGTGCGACTGACCCCCACGGAACGCGACCGGCTGCTGCTCTTCGGCGCCGCCGAGCTCGCTCGCGCCCGCCGGGCCCGTGGCCTGAAGCTCAACGTTCCCGAAGCCACCGCGCTCATCGCGGACACCGTCTGCGAGGCGGCCCGGGACGGCCGGCGGCTCGCCGAGGCCATCGAGGCGGCCCGCTCCGTCCTCGGCCCCGACGACGTCCTGCCCGGCGTGGCCGACGTGGTCACCGAGGTCCACGTCGAGGCCGTCTTCGACGACGGCTCCCGGCTCGCCGTGGTCTCCGACCCCATCGGCGGGGGCTCGCTGGGGGAGGACGCGCCCGGCGCGCTGCTCCCGGGGCCCGCGTACGAGGAGACCGAGCCGGCCCTCCGGCTGACCGTGCGCAACACGGCCGCCGTGCCGGTGAGCGTGACCTCGCACTTCCACTTCTTCGAGGCCAACCCGCGCCTCGACTTCGACCGCGCCGCCGCCTACGGGATGCGGCTCGCCGCCCCGGCCGGCGCCTCGACCCGCTTCGACCCGGGCGGCGAGGCCGAGGTCGGCCTCGTGCCGATCGGCGGCGCCCGCGTGGCGATCGGCTTCGCCGGCCTGGTCGACGGCCCGCTCGACGCGCCCGGCGCGAAGGAGGAGGCCCTGCGCAGGGCCGCGGCCTGCGGTTATCTCGGCGCGGGCGACACCCCCGACGACCTGTCCTCCGCCCCGTTCGAGTCCCCGAAGGAGGACAGCTGATGGACCCCTACGAGTACGCCTCCGTGCACGGCCCCCGGGCCGGCGACCGGGTCGTCCTGGGCGACTCCGGCCTCGTCGTGCGCGTCGAGTCCGACTCGCAGAAGCCGGGCGACGAGTTCCTCGCCGGCTTCGGCAAGACCGCCCGCGACGGCCTCCACCTGAAGGCCGCGGCCGTCCGCGAGACCTGCGACGTCGTGATCAGCAACGTGCTGCTCATGGACGCCGTGCAGGGCATCCGCAAGGTGTCCATCGGCATCCGCGAGGGCCGCATCCACGCCATCGGGCGGGCCGGCAACCCGGACACCCTCGACGGCGTCGACGTCGTCGTCGGCACCGGCACCTCGATCGTCTCCGGCGAGGGCCTGATCGCCACGGCCGGCGCCGTCGACACCCATGTGCACCTGCTCTCGCCCCGGATCATGGAGGCGTCCCTCGCCAGCGGCGTCACCACGATCATCGGCCAGGAGTTCGGCCCCGTGTGGGGCGTCGGCGTCAACTCGCCGTGGGCCCTGCGGCACGCCTTCAGCGCCTTCGACGCCTGGCCGGTCAACATCGGCTTCCTGGCCCGCGGCTCCTCCTCGGACCCGGCGCCGCTGGTCGAGGCGCTCGCCGAGGGCGGGGCGTCCGGCTTCAAGGTGCACGAGGACATGGGCGCCCACACCCGGGCCCTGGACACCGCGCTGCGCGTCGCCGAGGAACACGACGTGCAGGTCGCCCTGCACAGCGACGGCCTCAACGAGTGCCTGTCGGTCGAGGACACCCTGCGCGTCCTGGAAGGCCGGACGATCCACGCCTTCCACATCGAGGGCTGCGGCGGCGGGCACGTACCGAACGTGCTGAAGATGGCGGGCGTGCCGAACGTCATCGGCTCCTCCACCAACCCGACGCTCCCCTTCGGCCGCGACGCCGTCGCCGAGCACTACGGGATGATCGTCTCCGTCCACGACCTCAAGACCGACCTGCCCGGCGACGCCGCCATGGCGCGCGACCGGATCCGGGCCGGGACGATGGGCGCTGAGGACGTCCTGCACGACCTCGGCGCGATCGGCATCACCTCGTCCGACGCCCAGGGCATGGGCCGCGCGGGCGAGACCGTGCGCCGCACCTTCGCCATGGCCGGCAAGATGAAGGCCGAGCTGGGGCCCCTGGAGGGCGACGGCGCGCACGACGACAACGCGCGTGTGCTGCGCTACCTGGCCAAGCTCACCATCAACCCGGCGATCGCCCACGGCCTCGCGCACGAGATCGGCTCGGTCGAGGTCGGCAAGATGGCCGACATCGTGCTGTGGCGGCCGGAGTACTTCGGCGCCAAGCCGCAGCTGGTCATCAAGAACGGCTTCCCCGCGTGGGGCGTGACCGGCGACCCCAACGCCGCCACCGACACCTGCGAACCGCTCGTCCTCGGCCCGCTGTTCGGCGCGCACGGCGCCGCGCCCGCCGACCTCGCCGTCGCCTTCGTCGCGCAGGCCGCCGTCGACCTCGGGACGGACGCGCTGCCGACCCGCCGGCGCCGCGTCCCCGTGCGCGGCACCCGTGGCATCGGCCCCGCCGACCTGCTCCTCAACTCGCGCGTCGGCGACGTCCAGGTCGACGGCCACACCGGCCTCGTCTCGCTGGACGGCTCGCCCATCCGCTCGGAGGCGGCCGAGTCCGTCTCGCTCAACCGCCTCTACTTCCTCTGACCGCTTAGGACCCGTTGATGAACTACCGCATGCCCGCCGAGTGGACGCCGCACGAGCGCACCTGGATGGCCTGGCCCAGCCCCAACCCGACCTTCACCAACGACGAGGAGCTGGCCGTGGCCCGCGCCGCCTGGGCGAGCGTGGCCCGCGCCGTGCGCCGCTTCGAGCCGGTGACGATGGTCGTCGCGCCCGGTGACGGCGACTCCGCCCGCGCGCTGCTCGGCGACGACGTCGACCTGCTGGAGCGGGAGCTGGACGACGCCTGGATGCGCGACATCGGCCCCACCTTCGTCAAGGACGAGGAGGGCCGGCTGGCCGCCGTGGACTGGGTGTTCAACGGCTGGGGCGCGCAGGACTGGGCCCGCTGGGAGCACGACTCCAAGATCGCCCGCCATGTCGCGGACGCGGCGGGCGTACCGGTGGTGAGCAGCGCACTGGTGAACGAGGGCGGCGCCATCCACGTCGACGGCGAGGGCACCGTCCTGCTCACCGACACCGTCCAGCTGGGCGCGGGCCGCAACCCCGAGTGGAACCGCCAGGAGGTCGAGGCCGAGATCCACGCGAAGCTCGGCACGACGAAGGCCATCTGGCTGCCGCACGGCCTGGCCGGCGACTACGGCCTCTTCGGCACCCAGGGCCACGTCGACATCGTCGCCGCCTTCGCCCGCCCCGGCACCGTGCTGGTCCACAGCCAGCAGAACCCGCAGCACCCCGACTACGAGCGCTCCCGCCTCTACGTCAACATCCTCCGCGGCCAGACCGACGCCCAGGGCCGCCCCCTGGAGGTCATCGAGGTCCCGGCCCCCACCGTCCTCAAGGACGAGGAGGGCGACTGGGTCGACTACTCGTACATCAACCACTACCTGTGCAACGGCGGCGTGGTCCTCTGCGCCTTCGACGACCCGCACGACGAGCTCGCGGCCGAGATCTTCCGCCGTCTCTTCCCGGAGCGCGAGGTCGTGCTCGTCGACGCGCGCCCGATCTTCGCGGGCGGCGGCGGCATCCACTGCATCACCCAGCAGCAGCCGGCGGTCTGAGGCCGCCGGCAGGCATGGACCCGGCGGCCGGGCCTCCCGGCCGCCGCATCCTGTAGAACGTACGAGTGAGTCAGAGCAGCCCGCCCCACCCCGACCCCGCCCCCCACCCCCGCCGGCGCAACCAGGCCGCGCCGCCGCGGGAGGACGTGCTCGCCGCGGCGATGGACACCATCGCCGAGCGCGGGCTCGACGGGCTGACCATGGCCGGGCTCGGGCGGCAGGTGGGGATGAGCAGCGGGCATCTGCTCTATTACTTCCGCACCAAGGACGAGCTGCTGCTGCAGACGCTGGAGTGGAGCGAGGGGCGGCTCGGCGTCGAGCGCGGTGCGCTGCTCGCGAAGCCGGGCACGGCGCGGGAGCGGCTCGACGGATACGTGGACGTGTACGTGCCGGACGGGCCGCGCGATCCGCACTGGACGCTGTGGCTGGAGGTCTGGAACCGCTCGCAGAACGCCGACGCGGACGCCCGCGCCCGGCAGGCCGCCATCGAGGGGGCCTGGCACCGGGACCTGGTCGCGATCCTCGCCGAGGGCGTGTCGCGCGGCGAGTTCCGGCCGGTCGACCCGGACCGCTTCGCGCACCGGATGCGGGCCCTGCTCGACGGCTTCAGCGTGCACGTCGCCGTCGGCATCCCCGGTACCGGGCGGGAGCAAGTGCTCGCCCACGTAAGGGAGTTCATCGCCGAAACCCTTCTTCCGTGACCGTTAGGCACGCAAGTACTCCTGATCGTTGCCCCGTGCACCCTTGTTGGCCGGGGGCCGCCTCCGGCACGGTTCCTGCCCATGGGACGAGAGCACTGGAAGAAGATCTGGGTCGGGTCGGCCGGCAACATGGTCGAGTGGTTCGACTGGTTCGTGTACGCGAGCTTCGCGACCTACTTCGCGGGGGCGTTCTTCCCCGAGGGCGACGACACCGCCAAGCTCATGAACACCGCCGGCATCTTCGCCGTCGGCTTCTTCATGCGCCCGGTCGGCGGCTGGCTGCTCGGCCGGGTCGGTGACCGCAAGGGCCGCAAGGCGGCCCTCACCCTGACCGTCACGCTGATGTCGGCCTCGGCGGTCCTCATCGCCGTCGCTCCCACCTACGCCGTCGCGGGCTACGGCGGCGCCGCGGTGCTGCTGATCGCCCGCCTGCTCCAGGGCCTCTCCGTCGGCGGCGAGTACGCGGCCAGCGCCACGTACCTCACCGAGGCGTCCGCGCCCGACCGCCGCGGCTTCGCCTCCAGCTTCCAGTACGTGTCGATGACGGCCGGCCAGATCGTCGGCCTCGGCCTGCAGATCGTCCTCCAGCGGACCATGTCCGCCGAGGCCCTGCACAGCTGGGGCTGGCGCATCCCCTTCGTCATCGGCGCCCTCGGCGCGGCCGTCGTCTTCTACCTGCGCCGCACCATGCTGGAGACCGAGGTGTACGAGGAGACCGCCGACGACGGCGTCGGCAGCCGCGACAAGGGCACCCTCAAGGCCCTCTGGGCGCACAGGCGCGAGGCCCTCCTCGTCATAGCGCTCACCATGGGCGGCACGGTGGCCTACTACACGTACACCACCTACCTCACCAAGTACCTCTCCAACTCCGCCGGGCTGCCCAAGCAGACCGCCACCCTGGTCTCCTTCTGCGCGCTCATCGTCTTCGCGTGCCTGCAGCCGCTCGCCGGCCGCCTCTCCGACCGCATCGGGCGCCGTCCGCTCCTCATCACCTTCGCGGTCGGCTCCACCCTCCTCACCGTGCCGATCATGACGCTGCTGCGGCACGCGGGCTCCTTCTGGCCGGCCCTCGGCCTGTCCCTCCTCGCGCTCCTCGTCGTCACCGGCTACACCTCCATCAACGCCTGCGTGAAGGCCGAGCTCTTCCCGACCGGCGTCCGCGCCCTGGGCGTCGCCCTGCCGTACGCCATCGCCAACGCCCTCTTCGGCGGCACCGCCGAATACGTGGCGCTGTGGTTCAAGAACGCGGGGATCGAGTCCGGCTACTACTGGTACGTCGCCGGCTGCGCGGCCGTCTCCCTGATCGTCTATGTGACGATGCGCGAGACCCGTGACATCGATCTGGGCCGGGTGGGCACCGCGGCGTCGGTGAAGTCCTCCCGCGCGCCCGCCGCCGTCGATTCCGCATCGTGAGATTCGTGTCCGAAGCCGCGCGCGGGTATGGCAGACTGCCGACGTGCTTGCTACCACGATGATTATCGGCAGCAGCGCGCCGGTCCGCAGTGACCGCTGAACCGTGGGACTCCACCCCCACGGCAGCGGCCACCGTGCCCCAGACCCGCGCGCAGACCTCTCGCACCCGCGAGGGGTTTTTTCGTTTTCCGGCCCCACCACCGCCGGAAACGGACCGCGCGTGAGAATGGGGGCAAGTGGATCCAGACCTTCCGGAGCCACATCCGACAGGAGCCATCAAGTCATGACCACGGAGAACGGCGAGAGCCCGCGTCCCGACGACAGCTTCCACGTCTTCGACACCACGCTGCGCGACGGCGCCCAGCGTGAAGGAATCAACCTCACCGTCGCCGACAAGCTGACCATCGCGCGGCACCTCGACGACTTCGGCGTCGGCTTCATCGAGGGCGGCTGGCCCGGAGCCAACCCGCGCGACACCGAGTTCTTCGCCCGCGCCCGGCAGGAGATCCGGTTCAGGAACGCGCAGCTCGTCGCCTTCGGCGCGACCCGCCGGGCCGGTGCCAAGGCCGCCGACGACCCGCAGGTCAAGGCGCTGCTCGACTCCGGCGCCCCGGTCATCACCCTCGTCGCCAAGTCGCACGACCGGCACGTCGAACTGGCCCTGCGCACCACCCTCGACGAGAACCTGGAGATGGTCCGCGACACCGTCTCCTACCTGCGCTCCCAGGGTCGCCGCGTGTTCGTCGACTGCGAGCACTTCTTCGACGGCTACAAGGCCAACCCCGGCTACGCCAAGGCCGTCGTCAGCGCCGCGCACGAGGCCGGCGCCGACGTCGTCGTCCTCTGCGACACCAACGGCGGCATGCTGCCCGCCCAGGTCCAGGCCGTCGTCGCCACCGTCCTCGCCGACACCGGCGCCCGCCTCGGCATCCACGCCCAGGACGACACCGGCTGCGCCGTCGCCAACACCCTCGCCGCCGTCGACGCCGGCGCCACCCACGTCCAGTGCACCGCCAACGGCTACGGCGAGCGGGTCGGCAACGCCAACCTCTTCCCCGTGGTCGCGGCCCTGGAGCTGAAGTACGACAAGCGGGTGCTGCCCGCGGGCGCGCTCGCCGAGACGACCCGGATCTCGCACGCCATCGCCGAGGTCGTCAACCTCACCCCGTCCACCCACCAGCCGTACGTCGGCGTCTCCGCGTTCGCGCACAAGGCGGGCCTGCACGCCTCCGCGATCAAGGTGGACCCGGACCTCTACCAGCACATCGACCCCGAGCTGGTCGGCAACACCATGCGGATGCTCGTCTCCGACATGGCCGGCCGCGCCTCCATCGAGCTCAAGGGCAAGGAGCTCGGCGTCGACCTCGGTGACGACCGCGCCCTGGTCGCCCGCGTCGTCGAGCGGGTCAAGGAGCGTGAGCTCAAGGGCTACACGTACGAGGCCGCCGACGCCTCCTTCGAGCTGCTGCTGCGCGAGGAGGCCGAGGGCCGGCCGCGCCGCTACTTCCGTACGGAGTCCTGGCGCGCGATCGTCGAGGACCGCCCGGACGGCACCCACGCCAACGAGGCCACCGTGAAGCTGTGGTCCAAGGGCGAGCGGATCGTCGCCACCGCCGAGGGCAACGGCCCGGTCAACGCCCTCGACCGGGCCCTGCGCGTCGCCCTGGAGCGGATCTACCCGCAGCTCGCCAAGTTCGAGCTGACCGACTACAAGGTCCGCATCCTGGAGGGCCGCCACGGCACCGAGTCGACCACCCGGGTCCTGGTCACCACGAGCGACGGCAACGCCGAGTGGTCCACGGTCGGCGTCGGGACGAACGTCATCGCCGCCTCCTGGCAGGCCATCGAGGACGCCTTCACCTACGGGCTGCTGCGGGCGGGCGTCGACCCGGCGGAGTGACCGCGCGTCGTACCGGGGTTCCAGGGGCTCTACGCCCAAATATGTCCGGTATGACTAGTCGTACATTTCGTGCGGTGCGGCCGGGCGCGGTGGCGGCCGTCACCGCGGCCGCCCTGCTCACCGGAGACCTCACCGCCGTGGCGTCCACGCCCGGGACCGAGCGGAACCGGAACCCGGTGCGGCTCGTCGCCCCTCCGGTCACGACGGTGACCGAGGGCGGCACGGCCCGGGTCCGCCTCCGCGTCGACGCCACCCGCCCGCTGACCCGCCGGGTGACGGTCCGCTGGACGACGGCCGCCCGGCCGAGGGCGACGGCACCGGAACCCGCGGCGCGGGCCGCGGACCCCTCCCGTGACTACCGCGCCGCCTCCGGCACCGTCACCTTCCCGATCGGCACCCTGCCCGGAGCCGTACGCACCGTCGAGGTCCCCACCCTGCGCGACCCGACGCCCGAGACTGCCGAGACCGTGCCGGTCACCCTCGACGTCACCGGCGCCACCGCGCCCGCGCAGACCCCGCTGGTCGTGGTGGACGCCAACGACCTGCCGTACCTGGACCCGACCCGGTCCGTCCGGGAACGGGTCGCCGACCTGCTCGGACGGATGACCCTCGCCGAGAAGACCGGGCAGATGACCCAGGCCGCCCGCAACACCCTCGGCGCCGACCAGGACATCACCAGCTACGCCCTCGGCTCCGTCGTCCACGACTCCGCGGCCGACGGCGCGCCGGCCCGCACCGCCGAGGAGTGGCGGCAGACCACCGACGGCTACCAGGGGTACGCGCGCGCCACCCGCCTCCAGATCCCGCTGCTGCTCGCCACCGACGCCGTGCACGGCCACGCCCTGGTCAAGGGCGCCACGGTCATGCCGCACAACATCGGACTCGGCGCCGCCCGCGACCCCGCGCTCGTGGAGCGGCTCGCCGCGATCACCGCCGAGGAGGCGCGGGCGACCGGGATCGCCTGGAACTTCTCGCCCTGCGTCTGCGTCGTGCGCGACGTGCGCTGGGGCCGCACGTACGAGTCCTTCGGCGAGGACCCGGACCTGGTCTCCTCCCTGGCGGTCGCCGTCCGGGGGCTCCAGGGCGCCGCAGACGGCGGCGACCTCGCCCGCAGCGACAAGGTGCTGGCCACCGCCAAGCACTTCATCGGCGACGGCGGCACCTCCTACGGCTCCGGCCGGCCCCCGTACACCCTCGACCAGGGCGCCACCCTGATCGACCCGAACGAACTGGAGAAGGTGCACCTCGCCCCGTTCCGGCGGGCGGTCGCCCTCGGGGCCGGCTCGGTGATGCCCTCGTTCTCCTCGCTCGAAATCGTCGGCGAGCCCGGCGGTCCGGTGAAGATGCACGCCCACCGGAAGATGCTCAGCGGCGTCCTCAAGGGCGAGCTCGGCTTCCGTGGCATCGTCGTCAGCGACTGGGAGGCCGTCGACCAGATGCCGGGCGGCGCGGTCGACAACGTGCGCGACGCGGTCAACGCCGGGATCGACATCACCATGGCCCCGCTGACCTACCGGGACTTCGGCCGGATCGTCGCGGACGAGGTGGCCGCGGGCAGGATCCCGCTCTCCCGGATCGACGACGCGGTCAGCCGGATCCTGGAGAAGAAGTTCCTCCTCGGCCTCTTCGAGAAGCCGTACGCCGACACCGCCCACCTCGCCCGCGTCGGCTCCGCCGAGCATCGGGCGGCGGCCCGCGAGGCGGTGGCGAAGTCGCAGGTGCTCCTGAAGAACGAGGCGCAGCTGCTCCCGTTGCCGATGGGCCGGCGGCTGTACGTGGCCGGCTCCAACGCCGACGACCTCTCCGCCCAGGAGGGCGGCTGGACCATCGGCTGGCAGGGCGCCGCCGGCCGCGCGACCGACGGCACCACGATCCTGCAGGCCATCCGCAGGGCGGACCCGACGGCCCGCGTCACCTACTCCGAGGACGCCTCGGCCCCGATGAACGGGCACGACGTGGGCGTGGTCGTGGTCGGGGAGGACCCGTACGCGGAGGGGATGGGCGACGTCGGCGTGGAGGGCCACGACCTGGAGCTCTCGGCGGCGGACAAGCAGGCAGTCGACCGGGTCTGCACGCGGATGCGGTGCGTCGTCCTGGTCGTCTCCGGGCGCCCGCAGCTCATCGGTGACCGGCTCGGCGAGATCGGGGCGCTGGTCGCCTCCTGGCTGCCCGGCAGCGAGGGCGACGGCGTCGCCGACGTCCTCTACGGGCGCCGGGGCTTCACCGGCCGGCTGCCGCTGACCTGGCCGAAGTCCGAGGAGCAGCTGCCCCTGAAGCCGGCCGGCCGCGCGGGCGCCCCGCAGTTCCCGTACGGCTGGGGTCTGGTCACCCGGCCCCTCGGGCGCTGATCGCACGACTGTGCGATACAGGTCTGAATATGCCTCTTTGGGGGTAATCACGGTGATATGAGGACGAGGATCCCGATGCTGTCGGCCATCGGCGGACTGCTCCTGCTGCTGTTCCTGGCCCTGGCACCCCTCGCGGGCGCCAGGGCCACGGGGATCTCCGACGCGGCCGCCGCCCTGAAGCAGGGCCCGGTGTACGTGGACCCCGGTGCCGCCGGGCAGCTGTCGAAGGGGGACGCGGACGCCCTGGCGAAGAAGATCAAGGACGCGGACAAGCCGCTGTTCGTGGCCGTGCTGCCGGCGAACGCCCAGTTCCCGCCGCAGAACCTGTTCCGGAACCTGCGGACCGAGACCGGCATCACCGGCCTGTACGCCATCCGCCTCGGCAACGGCTTCGACGCCCGGGCCGACCGCTCGGTCATCTCCCGGAACGCCGTGGACAACCTCGTCGCCGACGTACGGCAGCCCGGTGCCGACGCGAAGACCGAGCTGAACGACTTCGTCGACCAGGCCCTGCCGAGCATGCGCGGCTCCGCGCCCGCCTCCTGGGGCGGGGTCGGCAAGGACAACGGGGTGCCGGTGGCCGGCCTGGTCACCGTGGGCGCGATCGTGGTGGCCGGCGGCGCCGGCCTGTACGCGCTCTCGCGGCGCAAGCGGCTCCGCCGGGAGGCCGAGGAGCGCGCGGCCCTGGACCGGCTGCGGGTCGTCGTCGACGAGGACATCACCGCCTTCGGCGAGGAGCTGGAGCGGCTCGACTTCCACCCGGCCGAGGCGGGCGCCACGGACGCCATGCGCGGTGACTACGAGCGGGCCCTCGACTCCTACGACCAGGCGAAGTCCCGGATGGGCGCGGTGACCCGGCCGCACGAGGTGCGCGGGGTCACCGAGGCCCTGGAGGACGGCCGCTTCTCGCTCGCCGTGCTCGCCGCCCGCCGCGAGGGCCGGCCGCTGCCCGAGCGGCGCGCGCCCTGCTTCTTCGACCCGCGCCACGGCCCGTCCGTCGCCGACCGCGGCTGGACCCCGGCGGGCGGCACGGCCCGCGAGGTCCCCGTCTGCGCCGCCGACGCGGCCCGGCTGGACGACGGGCTCGAACCGCAGGCCCGCACGGTCGAGACCGACGGCGGCCGCCGCCCGTACTGGGAGGCGGGACCGGCGTACGGCCCCTGGGCCGGCGGCTACTTCGGCGGCGGCATGCTGCCCGGCCTGCTCGTCGGCACCATGCTCGGCTCGATGCTCGCCACCCCCGCCTACGCCGCCGAGTACGGCGGCGGGGACTTCCAGCACTTCGAGGGCGGCGACTTCTCCGGCGCCGACTTCAACCCGGACGACTTCGGGCCGGGCGACTTCGGCGGCGGTGGCGGTGGCGACTTCGGCGGTGGCGGTGACTTCGGCGGCGGTGGCGACTTCGGCGGCGGCTTCTAGGGCCCCGGCCTACACCAGGGGCTTCACCGACATCAGCAGATGGCGGTGGGTCGAGGCCCCGCCGTCACCGACCGCCGTGATCAGCGCGCGCTGCCCCGGGCCGACGAGGTGGAGGCCCAGCTCCGGCGCGTCGAAGGAGCCGAGCGCGTCCAGGAGATAGCCCGGGTTGAACGCGACCGTCATCGCGTCGGTGCCGGTCAGCGCGGCCGGCAGCCGCTGCGAGGCCACGTCGTCCTCGTACCCGGCCTGGAGGTGGACCGTCGTGCCGTCGAACGCGAGCTGTACGGGGCTGTCGCCCTCCGCGACGACCGCGACCCGCTTCACGGCCTCGACCAGCGGGGCCCGCTCGGTGACCGCGACGGCGTGCTCGCCGAGCGCGAAGAGCTTGTCGTGCCGGGGGAGGCGGCCGTCGATGAGCCGGGTCGTGGTGCGCATGCCGCCGCTCTCGAAGCCGGCGGAGCCGCCGTCGAGAGCCAGCCGCACCGTGCCCGCGCCGGCGAGCGAGCGGGCGATCTCGGTGAGGCGTCTGGCCGGCACCACGACGTCGACCGGGGTGTCCGGCGGGTCCACGGGCCCGGCCGGCCGCCACTCCAGGGTGCGCACCGCGTAGCGGTAGCGGTCGGTCGCGGCCAGCGTCATCGTCGGGCCGTCCAGGCCGAGCCGTATGCCGGTGAGGATCGGCAGCGAGTCGTCCCGGCCGGCCGCCACCGCCACGTGCCCGACGGCCGCCGCGAAGGCGTCGGCGTCCACCGTGCCCTGCTGGGCGGGCAGCGCGGGCTGGGCCGGGTAGTCGTCCAGGGGCAGCAGCGAGAGCCCGAAGCGCGCGTCGCCGCCGGTCACCGCGAGCCGGGCGCCGTCGACCGCGCAGCCGACCGGGCCGTGCGGCAGCACCTTGCAGATGTCGAGGAGCCGCCGCCCGAGCACCAGGGCCCGGCCCTCCCGGAGGATGTCGGCGGCGACCTCGATCCGGGCGGACGCCTCGTAGTCCAGACCGGAGACGCGCAGCCGGCCGTCGGCCACCTCCAGGAGCAGACCGCCGAGGACGGGTACGGGGGAACGGGCGGGCAGCACCCGGGCGGCCCAGGCCACGGCCTCGGTCAACACGCCGCTGTCGATACGGAATTCCATGCCGCCGACGCTAGCGACCACCACTGACAATGCCGGCCGGCGACGGCGGCGCGGGACCGGGAATCCGCGCGGGCCCTTGATCGTTCGGCTCTCCGAGGGGCATCCGCGGACGCACGTCCGCGGATGGACATCCGCAGACGAAGGGGGAGGGCGGACGTGACTGACGTCCACGGCACCGTGGCGCCCGGATTCGAGCCGGTGCGCGAGGAGTTCGCCACCGTCGCCGCCGCCGAGGCGCGCGACGGCGGCGCCCAGCTCGCGGTCTACCACCGGGGCCGTCAGGTGGTCGACCTGTGGGGCGGCGACGGGGTCGACGGGGACTCGCTGCTCGCCCTGTACTCCTCCGCCAAGGGCGCCACGGCCCTGGTCGTCGCCCTCCTCGTGCAGGACGGCGCGCTCGACCTGGACCGCGAAGTGGCCTCCTGGTGGCCCGAGTTCGCCGCCGAGGGCAAGGGCGCCCTCACCCTGCGGGGACTGCTCGCGCACCGGTCCGGCGCCATCGGCGTCGAGGGCGGCTTCACCCTCGACGAGCTCACCGACGACCGGCTGGTCGCCGCCCGGATCGCCGCCCACCGCCCGTACTGGGAGCCGGACACCGGCCACGGCTATCACGCGCTCGCCTTCGGCGCCCTGGTCGGCGAGGTCGTCCTGCGGGCCACCGGCCGGACGGTCCAGGAGCAGTACGCGGAGCGGATCCGCGACCCGTACGAAGTGGACTACCACCTCGGCCTCCCCGAGGAGCTCGAAGCCCGCTTCCGCCCGGCCCTGCCGATGCTGCCCACCCCGCTCCAGAAGGCCTTCCTGGCGGCGAACCCGGTCGACCCGGCCGGCCTCCTGGCCGTCTCCTTCGGCCTGCACGGCGACCCGCCCGCCGACCTGGTCGCCTTCGGCAACTCCCGCGCCGTCCACGCCGCCGCCCCGCTCTCCGGCGGCGGCATCGGCAGCGCACGGGGCCTGGCCCGGATGTACGCGGCGGTCGCGGGCGAGCTGGCCGGCCGGCCGCCGCTGCTGAAGCCCGACGTCCTCGCCGAGGTCTCCCGGGTGCACTCCTCCGGCCGGGACCTGGTCACCGGCGAGTTCAACGCCTTCGGCCTCGGCTTCGTGCCGCTCGCCACCCGCCACCCCGAACTCGGCCCGACCGCGATCGGCCACAGCGGCGCCCCGGGCTCGCAGTCCTTCGCCGACCCTTCCCGCGCCCTCGCCTACAGCTACACCCGCCGCCGCTTCGCCTTCCTCGGCGGCCCCGGCGCCCTTGAGAACGCCCGCCTGGTCAGTGCGGTGACGGCGGCCGCCGATCGCATCGAGGAGCACGCATGACCGAGCTGGTCTTCTTCGCGGCCGTCGCCGCTCTGGTGGGGTGGCTGGTCCGCAGCGGGCAGCGGCGGCGGTCGGCCGCGTCCGCCGCGGGAGAGGCCGTCGCGGTGCCCGGCCTGCTCAAGGGGCCCGGCCAGGGGGCCCGCTGGCGGGCCGGGCGACTGGTGATCGGTGCGGAGCCGCCGCTCTGGCGGCCCTCCGGGGGCGGGCAGGAGCTCGCCCTGCCGGCGGACCTGCGGCCGGCGGGGACGCGTCCGCCCACGCTGCGCGAGGCCATCCGGTTCAATCCGAGGGCCCGGGTCGTGGCCTGCGAGTCCGCCGAGGGGCCCGTCCTGATCGCGGTCCTGCCGGAGGAGCTGGAGCAGGTGCTCGGCGCCCTGGAGCGCGGCTGAGGAAGGTGCGGGAACACCACCGCCCGGCAGCCGTGCCGGCTGCCGGGTTCGGGGTGCGTGCGCCGCGGGCCCGGAGGCCCGGGATCAGGCGGCGTTCTTGATCGCGGAGATGTCGAAGTTCAGCTTGACCTTGTCGCTGACCATGACGCCGCCGGTCTCCAGGGCCGCGTTCCAGGTCAGGCCCCAGTCGGAGCGCAGGATCTCGGCCGAGCCCTCGAAGCCGACGCGCTCGTTGCCGTAGACGTCGGTGGCGGTGCCGTTGAACTCCAGGTCGATCGCGAGCGGCTTGGTGACGTCCTTGATGGTCAGGTCGCCCTTGATCCGGTACTTGTCGCCGCCCAGGTGGGCCGCCTCGGTGGAGCGGAAGCTCATCAGCGGGAAGGTCTCGGCGTCGAAGAAGTCACCGCTGCGCAGGTGCCCGTCGCGGTCCGCGATGCCGGTGTCGATCGAGGCGATCTTCACGTCGATGGCGGCGCTGGAGGCGGCCGGCTCGGCGCCGTTCAGCTGCAGCGAGCCCTCGTGCTCGGCGAAGGTGCCGCGGACGTTGGTGACCATCGCGTGCCGGACGGTGAAGCCGATGCTGCTGTGGGCCGGGTCGATCGTGTAGTCGCCGGTCAGGGCGGCGAGGGCCGGGTCCACGGGGAGGGTGGCGACGGCGACGGCGGACTCGGTGTTGTTCTTGCGGTTGAACAGACCCATGACGTGCTCCTTGGGGACGGTGCGCAGAGGGGGAGGTGCGCTTTGTTGAACCTTCAACGAGAACGACTGTAGACCTATTCCGTTCAACTTTCAACATCTAGGTCGGGGTGTTCACCCGGACGACCCCGACGCCCTCTGGCGGACGCGCGTAGAACTGCGGCACCATGCGCGACGAGCACCACCTGCACAGCCGTCCCCAACCGACACGGTCATCCGCAGGAGGCATCCGTGAAACTCCGCTCCGTCCTCACCGCCCTCGCCCTGGTCCTGGGCGCCCTCTTCGCCCCGGGCTTCGGCGTCCTGGCCGGCGCCACCGACGCCCAGGCCGCCGTCACCAAGATCAGTCACGCCACCGCCACCTCGATGTTCCGCGAGGTCGGCATCACCTGGTCCTCGTCCGGCAACTGCTCGGACCGCTACAACTCGACCTGTACGTCCTTCGAGCAGCTCAACCTCGCCACCGCCCAGGGCGCCCAGACCCTCAAGCGCGCCAGTGGCTGCGCGATCAACATCACCGGCGGCACCGAGACCGGCCACGCCAGCGGTACCTACTCGCACTGGAACGGCTACAAGCTCGACATGAGCAAGTACACGTGCCTCGGCGGCTACATCAAGAACACCTTCAGCTACATCGGCCTGCGCGGCGACGGCGCCCCGCAGTGGAAGTCCGCCTCCGGCAACGTCTACGCCGACGAGGGCAGCCACTGGGACGTGACCTACTACAACTGCGGCGGCTGCTGAGCCGCCCGGTCCGGGCGGCCGGAGATCCCCCCGGGTGGCGCGGGCGCTCCACAGGCCGCGAGCTGCTTATGTGGAAACCCCACAATCACCTGGGGTGTCTGGCTGTTGACTCACGCCGGTGAGGCGAAGGTTCTGTCAAGCCTCACCAGGATTCGACACGCGAGACTGTACGGAGTGGACGGCGGGGTTTTCCCGACCGACTTCGTAGGGTCGGTACATGACCGTTGTGGACCAGATCCCGAGCGAGCCCGCCGACGCCCGTGGCCGTGTGGCCGAGCTGCACGAGCTGCGTGAGCAGGCTCGTCGTGGCCCGAGTGACCGGGCGACCGAGGCCCAGCACGCCAAGGGCAAGCTGACCGCTCGCGAGCGCATCGAGCTGCTGCTCGACCCTGGTTCCTTCAACGAGGTCGAGCAGCTGCGCCGGCACCGCGCGCAGGGCTTCGGCCTGGAGGCCAAGAAGCCGTACACCGACGGCGTCGTCACCGGCTGGGGCACGGTCGAGGGCCGTACGGTCTTCGTCTACGCGCACGACTTCCGGATCTTCGGCGGTGCCCTGGGCGAGGCCCACGCCACCAAGATCCACAAGATCATGGACATGGCCATCGCGGCCGGTGCCCCGCTGGTCTCCCTGAACGACGGCGCCGGCGCCCGCATCCAGGAGGGCGTCTCCGCCCTCGCCGGCTACGGCGGCATCTTCCAGCGCAACACCAAGGCGTCCGGAGTCATCCCGCAGATCAGCGTGATGCTCGGCCCGTGCGCCGGCGGCGCCGCCTACAGCCCCGCGCTGACCGACTTCGTCTTCATGGTCCGCGAGACCTCGCAGATGTTCATCACCGGCCCGGACGTCGTCAAGGCGGTCACCGGCGAGGAGATCACCCAGAACGGCCTGGGCGGCGCCGACGTGCACGCCGAGACCAGCGGCGTCGCGCACTTCGCGTACGACGACGAGGAGACCTGCATCGCCGAGGTGCGCTACCTCCTGTCGATGCTCCCGCAGAACAACCGCGAGAACCCGCCCGTCGTCGCCTCCGAGGACCCGGCCGACCGCCGCTCCGACGTGCTGCTCGACCTGGTGCCGGCCGACGGCAACCGCCCGTACGACATGCACAAGGTCATCGAGGAGCTCGTCGACGACGGCGACTACCTGGAGATCCACGAGCGCTGGGCCCGCAACATCATCTGCGCCCTGGCCCGGCTCGACGGCCAGGTCGTCGGCATCGTCGCCAACCAGCCGCAGACGCTGGCCGGCGTGCTCGACATCGAGGCGTCCGAGAAGGCCGCCCGCTTCGTGCAGATGTGCGACGCCTTCAACATCCCGATCGTCACCCTTCTGGACGTACCCGGCTTCCTGCCCGGCGTCGACCAGGAGCACGGTGGAATCATCCGCCACGGCGCGAAGCTGCTGTACGCGTACTGCAACGCGACCGTGCCCCGGATCTCGCTGATCCTGCGCAAGGCGTACGGCGGCGCTTACATCGTCATGGACTCCCAGTCCATCGGCGCCGACCTGACGTACGCCTGGCCCACCAACGAAATCGCGGTGATGGGCGCCGAGGGCGCCGCCAACGTCATCTTCCGCAAGCAGATCGCGGAGGCCGAGGACCCCGAGGCGATGCGCGCGCGCATGGTCAAGGAGTACAAGGCCGAGCTCATGCACCCGTACTACGCCGCGGAGCGCGGCCTGGTCGACGACGTCATCGACCCCGCCGAGACCCGCGAGGTGCTCGTGAAGTCCCTCGCCATGCTCCGCACCAAGCACGCCGACCTGCCGTCCCGCAAGCACGGCAACCCGCCTCAGTAAGAGGAGCCCACCGAAGTGACCACGCCTGCCACAGCCAACCTGCTCCGCGTCGAGAAGGGCCACGCCGACCCCGAGGAGCTCGCCGCCATCACCGCGGTCCTCCTCGCCCGCGCCGCCGCCCAGCCCGCCGAGCCCGCCCACCCCCGCCGCACCACGGCCGGCTGGCGCCGTCTGGAGCGCGAGAACGGCTTCCGCGCCCCGCACAGCTGGCGCTGACACGCGTACGAAGCCCCCGGCTCCTCCCGAGCCGGGGGCTTCGGCGTTGCCCGGCCACCCCTACCCGGTGGATTCCGCCGTGGTACGGGCTCCGGGCCGCGCCCTCGTCAGGACCGGGGTCAGCAGCACCGCCGTCAGGGTGCCCGCGACCACGCCGCTGCCCAGGACCGTGCGGGCCGTGGCCGGGAAACCGTCGTACAGGCCCGGGACGAGCAGCGGCAGCAGGCCGGCCGTGAGCGCGAGGGCCGCCGCCATCGCACCGCCGCCGGTGCCGGAGAGGTCGGCCCGCCGCAGCATCTCCACGCCCATCACGGCGATCACCGCGTACACGACGAGCGAGGAGCCGCCGACCACGGCCGGGGGCAGGCCGGCCACGGCCCGGGAGACCGGGGTGGCCAGGCCGAGCGCGACGAGGAGGACGCCCGCGCCCGCGGTGACGAACCGGCTGCGGACGCCGGTGAGCCGGACGATGCCGATGTTCTCCGCGCTGGTCACCATCAGCGACGTACCGAACAGGCCGCCGACCAGCGACACCAGCGCGTCGGCACGGGCGACCCGGGGCACGTCCCTGCCGGGGTCGGGAGTGCGGCCGACGGTCTCGCTGTTCAGCACCGTCTGGCCGGTGATCTCGGCCAGGGTGGTGAGGGCGAAGACGAGCAGCGGGAGCGCGGCCAGCGGATCGAAGCGGGGCATGCCGTACGGGAGCGGGGCGGGCAGCGAGAAGCCGCTGCCGGCGGCGGGCGTGAACGCGCCCAGGCCGGTGACGACGGCGATCAGCGTGCCCGCCGCCATGCCGATGAGGATCGCCGTCTGCCGCCACACCCCGCGCAGCAGCAGCGCGGCGGCGACCGTCGCGGCGACGGTGAGGCCGGCGAGCAGCACGGCGCGCGGTTCGCCGCTGCCGTCGGGGCCGGTGACGAGCCGGGCGGCGACCCGGATCATCGCGACGCCGATGAGCAGCACGGTGACGCCCATGACCAGCGGCGGGAAGAGCCGGACGATCCGTGCGTACAGCGGCAGCACGGCGATGAGCAGTGCCGCCGCGAGCAGCACGGAGCCGGTGGCGGTCGGCGCGCCGTGCTCCTGGGCGATCTGGAGGAACAGCGCCGTCGCCGCTCCGCCGGGCAGCATCACGAACGGCAGCCGGGCGCCGATCCGCCACCGGCCGAGCGACTGCAACAGCGCGCCCGCGCCGCACAGCACGAGCACGGCGCTGAGCAGGGACGCGGTGGCGCCGGGCGACAGACGCAGGGTGCCCGCGGTGAGGAAGACGGTGGAGACCGGGGCGGCGATCAGCGCCAGGACGTGCTGGGCGGCCAGCGGGACGAGGCGGTGCGGGGGGACCCGTTCGGACGTGGTCACGAGCCGGCTCCGAGCCACGGGAGGTCGGCCGCCCGGTAACGGTAGGCGCGGAAGACGGCGTTGGGCTCGGCGGGGAACAGGCCGCGCACCTCCTTCTCGCGGTACGGGGCGAAGTGCGGGACGACGTACTCCCAGCACAGGTAGCCGTCCCGGGTCACCTCGAAGAGCCGCCCGGAGGGGGAGTCGGTGACCAGGGTGTTGCCGTTCGGCAGCCGCTGCGCGGAGCCCATGAACGGGGCGAAGAAGAACTCGCGGGCCGGGTCGTGGTACTCCCACACCACCTTGCCGCTGCCCCGGTCGATCTCGATCACCCGGGAGTACGGGACGTCGCTGTGCGGCCGGAAGACGCCGTTGTCGAAGACGAGCAGCCGGCCGTCGGCGAGTTCGGTCGGCGCGTGCTGCTGGGAGACGGTGCCGGGCTCGGTCCGCCAGAGGATCTCTCCGGTGGCCCGGCTGATCACGACGACGGCGGAGACGCTGCGCAGACTCGCCAGGATGTTCCCGTCGGCGAGCGGGGTCACGCTGTTGATCAGGGGCCAGTGCTCCCGGGCGTACGCGGGGTGCAGCGGGTAGTCGGCGCGGTCGAGGTGGTCGGCGGCGCGCCAGGACCACGACAGGGTGCCGTCCGGGGCGACCTCGCGGATGGTGTCGGCCCACACCGTGCCGTCCTGCGCCTCGGAGCCGGGCACCCCGCCGCGTACGGAGGCGGCCTCGGCGCCGCGCAGGGGTTCGAGCGCGGTGTAGAGGATCCGTCCGTCGTCGAGGTGGTGGGCGTCGTGGTGCTGGAACGGGTCGCGGTGCTCGCCGAGCACGGTGCCGTCGGGCGCGGCCCGCAGCATCACGCCGCCGCGGTACTTGTGCCACATCGGGAACAGCGCCGGCTCGCCGGGCAGTACGCCGTTGTAGGCGAGGGTGCCGTCGGCGAGCAGCCGGGCGTGCCGGCCCGGCCGGTAGGGGAGCGTCCACTGGTGGACGGGCCTGCCGCGCAGGTCGACGAGGTAGACCTCGCCGGAGCCGGTCAGCGGGGCGAAGAGCGTGTAGCCGGGGGAGGCGGCCTCCTCGTCGAGGGCGATGAGGCCGGTGGGGCGCCGGCGGCGCGAGTTCTGGTCGACGACGGGCATGGCTGGACTCCTCAGCTGTCAAAGTTTCTTTGATGAGAGCAACTGGCTTTGACCGTAGAGGTGTGGTGTGACGGGCGTGTGTCAGGAGTACGAAACCGTGGCCGGGGTCGTCGCCCCCATCGCGTAGGGTGCCGGGAGCAGGGGGAAGGGAGGGGCCGATGGAGGAGACGAACACGCCGCGCGTGGGGGCCGCCGTGCGCCGGCGGCGCCGCGCCCTGGAGCTCACCCTGGCCGACGTGGCCGCCCGCAGCGGGCTGTCCTCGCCCTTCCTGAGCCAGATCGAGAACGACCGGGCCCGGCCCAGCATGCGCTCACTGCAGCGGATCGCGGACGCCCTCGACACCACGGCCGTGCAGCTGCTCGCCGCCTCGGACGAGACGCGCACGGTCGACGTCGTGCGCGCCGACGCCGACAGCGGCCTGCACCCCGATGCCCGGGTGCGGCCCGTGGTGCGCGGCCGTCACCAGTTGCACGCCCTGGAGTTCACCGGCGCGCAGGAGGCCGACCGCGAGTTCCGGCACCGCAACGACGAGCTGTTGTACGTCGCGGACGGCGCCGTGGAGGTCGAGGCCGAGGGCCGGGTGCACCGGCTCGGGCGCGGCGACACCATCCTGCTCTCCGGCGGGGTGCGGCACCGCTGGCGCACCACCGGTCCCGGCGCGCGGGTCCTGGTCGTGGCGGTGGGCGACCACGTCGAGGTCCTCGGCTCCTGACCGGCCCGCACGCATGCGAAGGCCCCGTACACCGGATCGGTGTACGGGGCCTTCGCGCAACTGTCCTCGGTCCGCCGGGACTTACCGCAGGCGCGCCATGAGCGCGTGCTCCACCAGGGTGATGAGCGCGCTCTTGGCGTCCGCGCGGTGGCGGGCGTCGGTCGTGATGATCGGGGTGTCGGGGCCGATCTGCAGGGCTTCGCGGACCTCGTCGGGGGTGTACGGCTGGTGGCCGTCGAAGCCGTTCAGGGCGATGACGAACGGCAGGCCCGAGTTCTCGAAGTAGTCGACCGCGGGGAAGCAGTCGGCGAGCCGCCGGGTGTCGACCAGGACGACGGCGCCGATGGCGCCCCGGACCAGGTCGTCCCACATGAACCAGAAGCGGTCCTGACCCGGCGTACCGAAGAGGTACAGGATCAGGTCCTGGTCCAGGGTGATGCGGCCGAAGTCCATGGCGACAGTCGTCGTCGTCTTGTCGCCGGTGTGGGTGAGGTCGTCGATGCCCGCGGAGGCGGAGGTCATCACGGCCTCGGTTCGGAGCGGGTTGATCTCGGAGACGGCGCCGACGAATGTGGTCTTGCCCACGCCGAAGCCGCCCGCCACCACGATCTTCGCGCTGGTGGTAGAACGAGCCGCACCGCCGTTAGAGCTTGCGAAGTCCACTGAGCACCCTTTCGAGCAGTGTCACGTCTGGCTGACCGCCGGCGGCCTCGTCGCCGCCGGGCTGGTGGATGGCGACAAGTCCGGCCTCCGCCAGGTCGGCGACGAGAATCCGGGCGACGCCGAGGGGGATGGAGAGAAGTGCCGAGATCTCGGCGACCGACTTGATCTCGAAGCACAGTCGGCAGATCCGCTGGTGCTCGGGCAACTGCCCCTGCAGCCGGGCCGGATCGGCCGTCGTACTGACCAGCGCCTCGATGGCGAGCTGGTACCGGGGCCGGGTACGGCCACCGGTCATCGCGTACGGACGGACGAGCGGGTTGTGCCCGCCCGAACCGCCCGCGGAGCCGGGCCGGCGGCCGGGCGCGGCGGGCGCGCTCGGGGAGCCGGCGGCGGTGTGCTGGACGTGCTGCGGGGCCTGGGGCTGCTGGTAGGGCTGCGACATGCCCTGTCTGCTCGGCGCGGAAGGGAAGTTGTAGCGGTTCTGCGCGGCGTCGCCCAGCGGCGCCTGATGTGCGTCATAACCGTTGTAAGGGCTCGCGCCCGGGGGTGTGCCCACGTCTCCTCCTCCGACTGCCTCGCGGCCCCATGTCCCTTGGAACCGCGCCACCGCACACTACGGTGCGGTGACGAGAAACGCACTGTCTGTCTGTTAGTTGAGAAGACTTCCCTGAAGTTCCGCCCGCAGGTCGGGCGTCAGCACGCTGCCCGCGCGGTCGACCAGCAGCGCCATCTCGTAACCCACGAGACCGATGTCGGACTCGGGGTGGGAGAGCACCGCCAGCGAGGAGCCGTCGGAGATGGACATGATGAAGAGGAAGCCGCGCTCCATCTCCACCACGGTCTGGTTGACCGCGCCGCCCTCGAAGATCCGGGACGCGCCCGCGGTCAGCGACGTCAGACCGGACGCGACCGCCGCAAGCTGGTCGGCGCGGTCCCGGGGGAACCCGTCGGACATCGCCAGCAGGAGGCCGTCGGCGGAGACCACCACCGTGTGGGACACCCCGGGGGTGTTGTCCACGAAGTTGGTGATCAACCAGTTCAGATTCTGCGCCGCCTGGCTCATCGCGCTCACACTAACGCTCCTGGTTGTAGGTGTTGCCCGGGCCGAGGCCCGATCCGTTCGTGTCCGTACCCGCACTGCGTCCCTGCTGGATGCCGCGGCGCAGGTTGCTCAACCTGCCCCGGACGTCCTCCGGTGCGCGGGAGACCTGGGGGCCGCCCTGCGGGGTGTGCTCCGCCGCGCCCTCGACCAGATTGGCCTTGGGGACCCGTCGCGGAAGGCCGGAGGAGGTGACCCCGCCCGCCTTCGGGTCGCGGAGCTTCTCGGCCCGCTTCCAGCGCTCGTCGTTGGCCGAGCGCCAGTCGTCGGAACCGTCGGCGGCGATGCCGTTGCCGGCCTCGCCGCCGTGGCCGCCATTGCTGGCGGCGCTGCCGTTGCCGGCGTTGCCGCCGTGGTGGACGTCGCCGACCGGTCGCGCGGGCTGGGCCGGCGACGCCTGGGGGGCGACGCCGCCGCGGCGCGGCAGTCCGGCGTCGGTCAGTGCGTGGCCGGCGTCCGGGACCGGGTTCGGCGTGGCACCCGGACGGTCGAAGCCTACGCGGTCACCGTCCTGTTCGGGAGCGCCCCGGAGAGATTCCGATTCCGACCCGAACTGCTGCGCGTAGCCGTCGGCGTAGCCGGTCTGCTGCGGCCAGTCGTCCTGCTGGGCCTGGGGTTCGAAGCCGTTGGCGTAGCCCTGCCGGCCGTCCGCCGGGGCCTCGTACGCGGCTTCCGCATACGCCTGCTCCGGGTAACCGTCGACCTGCTGTTCGTACCCCTCGTACGCCTGCTGCGCCGGGTAGCCCTGCGCTGCGTCGTAGCCCTGCTGGGGGAAGCCGTAGGCGTCCTGCGGCTGGGCGTAGGCGTCCTGCCCCTGAGCGTAGTCGCCCGGGTACTCCGCGGCGTACTCCTGCTCGTGCTCCTGCGGTACGTAACCCTGCTGCGCGCCGCCGAGGTCGGTCCCGTCCTGGAACAGCGCGGCGTCGCCGCCGGGCTGGGCCTGGGCCTCCAGGGCCGCGCGGCGCTCCTCGCGCATCAGCGAGCGGTTGACCGGGTCGAGCTGGCGCTCGTCGGCCGGCTCCTCGTAGCGCGAGTCGTCGAAGCCGAGCTCGGCCGCGGTGCGCATCGGCTGCGTCTGCGGGTCGAAGGACGGCTGCTCCTGCTGCGGCATCATCTGCGAGACGGTGAAGCCGTCCTGCAGCGGCTGGTCGCCACCGCCACCGTGCGTGATCGCGTCCGGCAGCATGACGAGCGAGGTGGTGCCGGCCTGCTCGCCCGAGGGGCGCAGCTGGACCCGGACACCGTGCCGGTCGGCGAGCCGGCCGACCACGAACAGGCCCATGCGCTGCGAGATCGCGGCGTCCACGGTCGGCGGGTTGGCCAGCTTGTGGTTGATGTCCGCGAAGTCCTCGGCGGTGAGGCCGATGCCCTTGTCGTGGATCTCGACCATGACGCGGCCGTCGGGCAGCCGGGTCGCGGTGACCCGGACCTTGGTCTGCGGGGAGGAGAACGTGGTGGCGTTCTCCAGGAGCTCGGCGAGCAGGTGCACGAGGTCGGTCACGGCCTGGCCGTGGATGTCGGCCTCCGGCACGCCCTCGATGTCGATGCGCTCGTACTGCTCCACCTCGGAGGCGGCGGCGCGCATGACGTCGACCAGCGGGACCGGCTGGTCCCAGCGGCGGCCCGGCTCCTGGCCGGCGAGGACCAGGAGGTTCTCGCCGTTGCGGCGCATACGGGTGGCCAGGTGGTCCAGGCGGAAGAGGTTCTCCAGCTGGTCCGGGTCGGCCTCGTTGTTCTCCAGGTCGGTGATGAGGGTCAGCTGGCCCTCGATCAGCGACTGGTTGCGCTGCGACAGGTTGGTGAAGATCGCGTTGATGTTGCCGCGGAGCAGGGCCTGCTCGGCGGCGAGCCGGACGGCCTCGCGGTGCACCTGGTCGAAGGCGCGGGCGACCTCGCCGATCTCGTCGGTGGTGTCGATCGGGATGGGCTGGACGCGGGTGTCGACCCGGCCCGGCTCGGTACGGGACAGCTGGTCGACGAGCATCGGCAGGCGCTGCTCGGCGATGCCGAAGGCGGCGGAGCGCAGCTCGCGCATCGAGCGGCCCATCTGGCGGGCCATGAGACCGGCGATGACGAACGCGGCGAGCAGGGCGACCACGACGACGCCACCGTTGACCCAGGCGTCGGTCTGGGCGCTGTCGGAGATGTCGGCGGCCTCGGTCACGGCCTTGTCGACGAGTTCCTTCTCGACCTCGGTGTAGCCGTCGAACTTGGCGGTGGAGACCGCCATCCAGGTGTCGGCGGTGATGCCTTCCTGCTTCAGCGAGTCGATGGCGTCGGCGTCCTTGGACCGGCCGATCGCCTGCGCCACGCCGGCGTAGACGGACGGGTCCTGGCCGCCGCCCTTGGGCAGCTCGATGCCGAGCGCGGCCATCTTCTTGGAGCCCTCGGCGGCCTTGCCCGCCATGACCTCCTTGAGCCGGTCCACGTCCTCCTGGGTACCGCCGGAGTTGTACTCGCCGAGGGCGATCTGCTCCAGGTAGTTGTACGAGTTGAACGCAACCGTCTGCTGCGCGAAGACGTCCTCCTTCTTGGAAGGACGGACGAGCAGCTGGGTGCCGATCGAGCGCTGGAGGGACTCGGCGGCCTTGGCCAGCTGGATCGCGTAGACCGTACGGCCGTAGCTGGTGATGTTCCCGGTGCCCAGACCGAGCTCGTTGGAGAACTCCATCAGGTAGTGCTGGACCTCGGTGTAACCGAGCTGGGTGTTCACCGGGTCCATGGCACGGGTGTAGGCGACCTTGCGCAGCTCCTGCAGCTTGGGCTCGGTCTTGCGGAACAGCCCGAGGCGGCGCTCCAGGCCCTGCCCGCCCGGCATGTTCTGCACGGCCTGGTCGAACTTGGCCTTGGCCTCGTCGGTGGCGGCGTACGCCTGGGTGACCTCGTCGCTCTGGCGGTCCTCGGCGCTCTTGGCCTTGAGCAGCGGAGCGGCGGTCAGGTCGCGCTCGTTGAGCAGTGCCTGGCCGTAGTCCGACGCGGCACGCACGATGAGCGCCGTCTTCTCGGCGTCCTGCGCCTCCTGCCAGGTGTCGATGGACGTCTTCACCTGGAAGCCGCCCATGACGAGGCCGACGAGCGCGGGTATGAGGAGGATCGCGTTCAGACGCGTGGGCACGCGCCAGTTGCGCGGGGCCAGCTTGCTGGAGCTGCCCTTGCGGCCGGTGGCCGGGGGTGGAAGCTCTTCCGCGAACTGCGGCACCGCGTGGGACGGCGGCGTGAAGTTGCCCCGCGCCTGCGGTTCCGCGGAGCTTT
Organism: Streptomyces sp. NPDC003943; assembly: GCF_053605265.1. Taxonomy (NCBI): domain Bacteria; kingdom Bacillati; phylum Actinomycetota; class Actinomycetes; order Kitasatosporales; family Streptomycetaceae; genus Streptomyces; species Streptomyces sp. NPDC003943. Next base: position 50,692 of record NZ_JBSGIW010000053.1, read on the forward strand.
CCTTGCTTCGCCTCACTCGACCAACAACCTCTCGGCGTCGGCACCTACGTTGTGCCGGGTGTTTCGTTTCAGGGCCGTACTACTCGGGAGTTCATGAATTGCAGCACGTGAGGGGGGCCGCATCCAAACAGTGCGAAGCAGCCGGTTTTCCGTGCTCACGCCACAGATAAAACGGGCATAAAGAGCGAGCCCCGCCAAAAGGCAGGGCTCATGTGAGCACAGCGATACCGCTTGGATGCGTCGGGTGTCCGACCCGCCCCGATTCTCTGTCGGATTGTTATGAACGTGGGGGTGGCCGTGTCGAAGGACACAGACCACCCCCAAAACCTCTACGACAACTGCCGTATATCGACTTCTACTTGATGTGTACTACTTCAAGCGGGCCATGAGCGCGTGCTCGACGAGGGTGATGAGCGCGCTCTTGGCGTCCGCACGGTGGCGGGCGTCGGTCGTGATGATCGGCGCGTCGGGCCCGATCTGCAGCGCCTCCCGGACCTCGTCCGGCGTGTACGGCTGCTGCCCGTCGAAACCGTTGAGCGCGATCACGAAGGGGAGGCCCGAGTTCTCGAAGTAGTCCACGGCCGGGAAGCAGTCGGCGAGCCGCCGCGTGTCCACCAGGACCACGGCACCGATCGCACCGCGCACCAGGTCGTCCCACATGAACCAGAAACGGTCCTGCCCGGGCGTGCCGAACAGGTACAGGATCAGGTCCTGGTCGAGGGTGATGCGGCCGAAGTCCATCGCCACCGTCGTGGTGGTCTTCCCGCCGGTGTGCGTCAGGTCGTCGATGCCCGCCGAGGCGGAGGTCATCACGGCCTCGGTCCGCAGCGGGTTGATCTCGGAGACGGCGCCGACGAACGTGGTCTTGCCCACGCCGAAGCCGCCGGCCACCACGATCTTCGCGCTGGTGGTCGACCGGCCCGCCGAGGCGGAACCGGCGCTAGAGCTTGCGAAGTCCACTGAGCACCCTTTCGAGCAGTGTCACGTCCGGCGTGCCGCCGGCCTCTCCGTTGCCCGGCTGGTGGATGGCCACCATGCCGGCCTCGGCCAGGTCGGCCACGAGGATGCGCGCCACACCGAGCGGCATCGACAGCAGGGCCGAGACCTCCGCCACCGACTTCACCTCACGGCACAGGTGGCAGATCCGCTGGTGCTCGGGGAGCAGGGTGGCCAGGTGTGCCGGGTCGGCCGTGGTGCTGACCAGCGCCTCGATGGCGAGCTGGTAGCGCGGCCGGGTCCGGCCGCCGGTCATCGCATAGGGACGGACCAGCGGCTGGTCGCCTTCCGCTCCGTACGGATCGTCTATGGAGACGCCGTACGGATCGTGAGAGGCGGGGGGCGGGGTCATGAATCCTCCGGGCGTGACAGCAGAACCTTCTGCCGTCTGATGGGGCCGGTGGGGGGCCGGATGGGGCGGCCGGACGGTGAACGGTCCGGAGGCGGTGCGGAGGGGCGCACCGCCCTGGGCACGTCGGTTCGGTTTGCGGATACGAGTAAGGGGTCGGCTTAGCGGAGCAGGCTGCCCTGGAGCTCGGCCCGAAGGTCGGGGGTGAGCACGCTGCCCGCACGGTCGACGAGCAGCGCCATCTCGTAGCCCACGAGGCCGATGTCGCACTCCGGGTGCGCGAGCACGGCCATCGAGGAGCCGTCGGAGACGGACATGATGAAGAGGAAGCCGCGCTCCATCTCCACCACGGTCTGGGCCACGGGTCCGCCCTCGAAGATCCGGGACGCCCCCGCGGTCAGCGAGGTCAGTCCGGACGCGACCGCCGCCAGCTGGTCGGCACGGTCGCGGGGGAACCCTTCGGACATGGCAAGGAGCAGTCCGTCGGCGGAGACCACCACCGTGTGGGACACCCCGGGGGTGTTGTCCACGAAGTTGGTGATCAACCAGTTCAGATTCTGCGCCGCCTGGCTCATCGCGCTCAACTAACGCTCCTGCTGCTGGGTCGGACCGACGTGGAAGGAACCCGTGGTGGAGTTGCCCGCCTGACGGCCCTGCTGGATACCGCGGCGCAGATTGGTGAGCCGGCCGCGGACGTCGTCGGGTGCGCGGGAGACCTGGGGGCCGGCCGTGTTGGCCTGCTCCTGGGCGGTCCCGGGCACGAGGTTGGCCCGCGGCACGCGCCGCGGAAGCCCGGAGGTGGTGACGCCGCCGGCCGCGGGCTTGCGCGCCCGCTCCGCCTGGCGCACCAGCTCGTCGTTGGGCGAGGTCCGCCAGGCGGCCGCGCCGTTCTGCCGCCCGGCCTCCGGCTGCTGCGGGGCCGCCGGGGCGGGCCGCTGCGGGACCACCGGGGTCTGCATGGTCCGCTCGACGTCCGGCACCCGCGGGGCCGGGGCGGCCTGACGCGGCGCCGGGGCCTGCTGCGGGCGGGCGCCCTGCTGACCCTGCTGGGCCTGGGCCTGCTGGGCCTGGTCCTGGTGGAACCAGTTGGTCTCCAGCGTGTCGTACAGCGGGGTACGGCCGTCACCGGCGGGCGGCGCCGGCGGCAGGGCCTCCGGCTGACGCGGCTGCTGGAGCTGCGGCTGCCGGGGCTGCTGCGGCTGGGCCGGCTGGTTCGCCGGACGCTGCTGCGGCGCGGGGGCCGGAGCGTGCTGCTGCGGGGCCTGTGCCTGCGGCACGTACGGCTGGTGGCCGAACGCCTGCTGCTGCGGGGCCTGCTGGTGCTGCGGCGCCTGCGGCATCCCGTAGTCCTGCTGCGGGAACTGGCCGGTGGAGGCCGGGTCCTGGTGCGGGAACTGGCCGGTGGAGGCCGGGTCCTGGTGCGGGAACTGTCCGGTGGACGCCGGGTCCTGGTAGCCCTGCGGGGCCTGGGGCATCCCGTAGTCGGGGCGGGCGAACTGTCCGGTGGAGCCGGGGCCCTCGGGGTAGCCCGGGACCGGCTGCGGGTAGCCGCCGGTGGTCTCCGGGTCCTCGTGGCCGCGCGGCGCGTCCAGCGGGCTCATGTCCTGCTGCGGCCGGCGGACCGGCTGCACCGGGTCGTTGCCCCAGCTGGTGGCCTGCGGGCGCGGCTGCTGCGGGTTGCCACCGGGCAGCTCGGCACGCGGGAAGCCGTTCTGGCCCTGCGCCGCCGGCTGCTGCCGGTCCTGCGGAGCCTGCTGGGCCTGGCCGCCCCAGATGTCCGTACGGGACGGGATCGCGCTCTGCGCGCCGCCGACGAAACCGCCGGGCACCCCGCCGCCGAGACCCGGCTGCTGCGGGTCCTGCGGTACGGGCGGCAGCTGCGCGGTCTCCGGACCCCGGTCCTGGGACCGGTCCTGGGACGGGGTCGGCGCCTGCGAGCGCTCCTGGAAGAGGTTCGGACCCTGCGGCTGCTGCGGAGCCTGGCCGTTCGGCCGCTGGCCGCCCTGGCCGGGCAGCGCGCCACGGGCCGGGCCCGCGCCGAGCCGGCCGCCGGGCGCGGACGGGGC